>CAZERV010000006.1:0-49968 GCA_964514815.1 uncultured Spirochaetaceae bacterium
AAAGGAAACAACAACGGCAGAACTCTTTTTGGAATAGATAAGATCCCTAATTCTCCAGAATCGTAATTTCCACCCTGCGGTTGAGCCTCCTTCCTCCTTCGGTGGCATTATCGGTCAGGGGCTGCCTGGAGCCCATGCCCCTGGTCATGAACTGCGTCTCTTTTAAGGCGCCGAGCTCGAGGAGAAAATCTCCCACCGCTTTCGCCCTCTGTTCGGAGAGGACCTGAGAGCTCTCCTCGGTCCCGATCCGGGCCGTATGCCCCGTGACAAGGAAATCTCTCTCCGGGTATCTCTTTAAGATATCCGTGATCCGCCTCAGTTTCTCTTTTTCCGCTTCTACCAGCAGGGGTGAGTTCGGCGGAAACCGGATATTCTCCAGAGTCAGGGTCACCCCGTTCTCTTCCGCCTTGACCGAAGCATCCTCAATCCCGCGCCGGTCAAGCTCCCTCTTCAGCTCCTCGACCATCCGTTCCTTATCGAGCTTCGGAGATTCGATCACGCTGCCCCGGGCGTTTCCTTCGTATTCGACAAATTCTCCTCCGGAAAGATGGAAGATGAAATCAAAGCTCTCCTCGTAGGAATGTGGTTTGCCACCTTCGATGTCCCAGTAATACACCTGCTCCGAAACCCCGGTTATCTTAACCGGGACCGGTCCGGAAGAGCGGTACCCGCCTTCTACCCGGTGAAAAACGGTATAATTGATTTCGATGACGGCGATCTTTTTACCGTCCCTATTCTCATTGCGAAGATAGCTATAATAGACCCTTACCGGGAAGCGAAAGGCCCTGGTAATGCCGTAGCTCCGGCGCAGATCGTGCACTTCTTCCCCCTCCGCCATCCAGGTAGAGCCGGGCTCAATATCTTCCACCGGGAAGAGAGGAACGTTTCTCACCACCGGCATAAAGTAATCGAGACCGATATCGTAGAGGCCGAGCTCATCCCGCCAGAACAGGGACTGGTAGTTTTCCGTCATGGAAAAGGAAGACTGCCCTCCGTAAGCCCTTTCCGAGGTTTGGAAAGTGCAGGAAAGGAGCCCGGAGCTCCCTTTTACGCTCAACGTATCCACGGCTATCTTATTGAGGATATTCGCCCTATGGGAGAAAGAGCCGTTGATATAGACATTTTCATCCACCACGGTAACGATCCTGTACTTCTCATCCTGCTCGTATTCAAAGCGCAACTGCACTGTGCCGGCCGGCAGTATCCCGATACCGGCCAGGATACAGGCGAATAAGAGCGCCGGAAAACTTTTATGGCTCATTTTTACCTTCCTTGACAATGGATTTACCGTATACTATTCTTATCTGAAAAAGGCTCTTTGTAAATTAGGAATTTATGGCACTGCTAAAAAGAAAAAGCTCTTTTTGGAGTGCGGAAATTTTACCTTTACTCCGGGAGGCCGGGTATAATAGGCCTACTCTTCTGCAGCAGAAGGTAATACCCCTGATTATTAAGGGGAAGGATGTCGCCGTTGAAGCTGAAGAAGGCTCAGGTAAGACTGCCGCTTTCATCCTGCCGCTAATATTAAAAATTCGGAGGGGCAAACCGGGAATCAAGGCGGTGGTACTTACTTCCAGTTTGGAGAAATCCAGGAAAATCTTCCGCGAGCTTAAGCGATTTTCGAGCCGGGAAAGGAAAAAAATCTCTTCATACGCCTTTGGAATCATTGAGGACAGGAGAAAAGAAAGCAGAATTCTTTCCAGATCCCCGGATATTTTGATCGGGACCCCGGACAGGGTTATTGATCATATAAGAAGAGGCAATTTGCATTTTTCACAACTTCAGACGACCGTGATCGATAAACCGGAGGACAGGGAAAAACCCGGATTCGAGGAAGATTTAAAATTTATTTTTTCAAAATTTCCGCCCAAAAAACAAACAGTCCTTTTTGCTCCCACGTTATTAGACGGCACGGAGGCTTTCTTGCCTCTTTTGAAACATCCCGTGCTGGTTCCATCTTCCTCCTGGAAAGAACCCGTGCCCCGGCTCGAGGAAATCTTCCTGGTCACCGGGGAAGATAATAGACTCAGCGCGCTCATCAGACTTACCCTCACCAGAAAGATGGATTCCCTGCTCATTCTCGGCAAAGACTCCGGCTCGGTTAAAAGGGCTGCCGGAGCCTTGAAGAGGCGGAAGCTCCCGGTGCTTACACTCCTGGACGATTTTTCTCCTCTCAAACAGAAGAGGATTTGCGAAGCCTTTAATTTCGGGAAGTCATCAATACTGGTAAGCACTTTCAGTGCAGCCGGTGAGAAAAACCTGAGGTGGGTGACTCACATTATCACCCTTGGAACGGAAGACCAATATTTTCAATTACAGGAGATAGATAAAGTGCAGATCAAAAAAGAACATTTACCGGCAGAAGATGAGCAAATTTCCGGATTAATTCAGCAGATTTTGCAGAAAATCAAGGAGGAAGATCCGGATGAGCTTAACCGCTTAAGGAAAATTATAAGGAAGAATGTGCCGATTTATTTTCGCTCCTACTTTATGACTTATCTTTTTAAATCAACTCTTCATCATACCAGAAAAAAGCGGGAAGGCTTAATCAAACTCTTCATCAGCATCGGTAAAAACCGGAGGGTCTTTCCAAACGATTTAATCAACCTTTTCACCGATCAATTGCACTTGAATCGCTCTCAGATCGGCGAGGTAAAGGTCCTGGATAACTACTCATTCATTGACATCCAATCATCATATGCAGGAAAAGCCATCACCGAGTTATCGGGGACCGAATTCAAAGGAAGGCGAATTACCGTCAATTTTGCCCATAAAAAAGAAAAAAGATAGCTCCGGTGGACCCAGTCTCTATTCCGATTGTCCTTAATTCCGAGGAAATTCTGTCCCGTATTCCCGCCGATATATCCCTGGAAATCGAGATAGGCTGTGGCAACGGCCATTTCCTTTCCGAATATTGTCAAAAAAATCAGGGCTCATATTTAATAGGAATAGAATGGAAAAAGAAACGCTGCCTCAAGGCGCTTAAGAAAATTGAGCGGAAAAAACTGATCAATGCCTGTATAATCCAATGCAGGGCCGAGGATTTTCTACCGGAGATTCCGGAAAATAGAGTCAGCAGATATCATATCTATTTCCCGGACCCCTGGCCCAAGAATAAACACAGAAAAAGAAGATTCCTGCGGATGGCGAACCTGGAACGGATTTACGCGAGCCTTAAAAAGAAAGGCACGATTCTTTTTGCCACTGATTTTTTTGACTATTACCTGCAGTTCAAGCTGCTCTCTCTTATACACCAGGGCCTTGAGCTTTCTCCTGAAAGGCCGCCGGAAGAAATATTCAGCTCCGTTTATGGTAAAAAGTTTAAGGACCTGGGGAAAGAGGTCTATATCACGGCGTTCCGAAAAAAATTAGTGGATTAAATTGTGCCACATGATCAAAATGAGAAAAAGGTTAATTATGATTCCCGAAAAAATGAAAAAAACGGAAAGAAGCTCGAATATTCTCGCCCTTCTGCGGCAGGTTTTAGCGAGGGTTACCGGATCGCCCAGGATGAGAATACATTCGGCCATAGGGTCCGCCGGCTCCGTGATAAACCTCTCTTCCTCATTCCGATGATAAGCTCCAAAGATATAATAATCTCCGGTCCTGGAATCAGGCAGGTTTAATAAATTACTCCCCCGGATTTTTAACTCTCCCTTGATAAGAATAGCCGGATCATTGGTCATGATATAGACCTCCCGGGTCGGAAGTCGAATGAAACGCTCCCCGGCCTCAGCTTCTTCGTCCTTAAAATAGCGGATCGGCAGTCTGATAAGATCTCTCTCCGCCCGCAGCAGCCGGGCTTTCTTCCAGAAGTATCGATAAAGAAAGTAGAAAGCAACTCCAGGCGGAAGAAGCGCAATGATGGGAAAGAAGCTCAAGGAAAGGGCAAATAAAGAAGGAAGGCGCAGTAGAGGAGTGCGGAGCATGATATAGGCGGTAAGAAGCATGGCGAAAGATCCGGTAATCAGGGAAACGAGGGTGTACCGGTTCCAGTACTCGTTTCTCTGTCTTCCGCCCCAGATAGCTCGCAGGAGAATGGATTCCTTATCCCCATCATAAATGACGACCACCAGGGGTTCTTTCGGCCGGACACGGAAAACTCCCCGTCCGTCTTCTGAAAAGAAGGGCCCCCCAACGAAAATTTTTATTCCGGCCGGCAGAGAGAAGATCCTGTCCCAACGCAGGCTTTTGGGTTCCTCGTCCGGCAGGGTTCCTTCCAGTTTTTCGATCGGCACGGCCAGGTCCTGAAAGGAACCGGAGGGAAGGGTGTAGATAGGAACCCCTTCCAAATCTATCTCTACCGTAAAGCGATCGCTATTGATCCAGATACGGTTCTTACCCTGGATCGCTTCCAGATTTCCGAAAAACCTGAAATTCCCCAGGAACCTGTCACTTTCGGCCAGATCCGAGTATTCGACAAAAGGAAATAAAGAAGCCTCAATAATTCGCCGCCGGAAGCTTCTCCAGTGGGCCCGGACCGTAAAAGCGCCGATTCCCGGTATGAGCCCAAAAAAAAAGAAAGCAATCAGGAACACCAGCAGGACGAAGAGTGGGGCTTGCATAGTCAATATTGCACAATTCCGGCAAATAAGTTAGGGTGACTATACCATGGTGGAAAGAATTATAGTAGGACCTCTGGATACGAACTGTTATATTTTTTCCAACAGTAAAAAGGAATGCATTATCATAGATCCCGGCGGAGATGAAGAGACGATCGTTTCTAACATCAATCTCCTGAAAATGATTCCAACTGGAATTGTTTTGACCCACGGTCATTTCGATCACACAGCTTCGGTCGGGAAGTTAAAAAGAATCTACCAAAAAGAGGATATTGATCTTCATATTGCCATCCATGGCGCCGATAAGGACTACCTCGGCAAGAATGCGGAGAAGACTAATATAAAGACCCTCTACAACCTGGGGCTGAATACCGATGACGACGTCAGCCTGCTCTTCTCCGATCTGCCCCGGGCGGATATAATTTTAAAAGAAGGGGATGCCATCTTTGACACCGGCCTGGTGGTTTTAGAAACGCCCGGTCACACCGGGGGTGGCATTTGCCTGTACAGTGAAAAAGATGGCCTGGTATTTTCAGGTGACACCCTCTTTTTCCAGAGCATCGGCCGCGCAGACCTGCCGGACAGCGATGAGCAGAAGCTCCTGACCAGTATTCGAACCAAGCTCCTGACCCTTCCGCCGGAGACGCGCGTTTTCCCGGGCCACGGGCTCCATACAACTATTGAACGGGAGATGAAAGGAAATCCGTTTATTCGTTAGAAAGGTCATCAACCAGGACTTCCCGGTCAATGAGGCACTTATGGGTATAAAATTAAGCGACCAGGTCTATCAACATCCCGGTTTCGGGATAAAGACCGCCGAGCCGGGGCTGAGAGCTCATGATGTTTATTAAAGAATCCACTTTGCCGGGTTCAATTCGCCTCAGCACTTCCCTGGTAGGGACCTGCTTTTTAGCAGCGATCAGGTTATCGATCAGGTTATCGAGAATGCGCAGCTTGAACACGGGGATTCCGCCGTCAGCTACGGGGATGCCTCTGATATGCTATGATACCGTAAAATCTTGTTATTTTAGCAAGAAATTTTAAAGTCCATTGCAGTCGAAGACTGCAATGGGTTTAAAGCGGGTATAGCTATAAAGAGGTCGAATTGGCACCAGCAGCCGGCTGGGAAGAAAGCTTTTTGCTTTGATAATATTTGGGAAAACTCCAACTCGAGCACTTGATACAGCCTGAATCATTTCACCCCCCTCTTCCGTTACAATTATCGGAATATCTTTCGGGGGTGATTATAGATTTCTAGCGGTTTCGCCTCTCTTCGGTGGCCTTACACTCGATACAGAGAATTGCATAAGGCATGGCTCCAAGCCTCTCCCTGGGGATCTTTTTGCCGCAGCTCATACAGATTCCGTAGCGGCCGTCCTCGACTCTGGAAAGAGCGGCATCGATCAAGTTTAATCTCTTTATTTCCTGAGCCCCAAGAGCTTCCAGGGTTTGACGGTCGATATCATCCGAGGCAATGTCCGCCAGGTCTTTCGGATCCATATCATCGATCAATCCCTGAAATTCCTCACTTTCCGAGGCAAGACGTTTGAGAATTTCCTTTTTTAAGTCTATGAGTGCCCGCTTCATTTTGACTTTGAATTCTTTATCCATCTTATCCTCTTTAACCCATTGCAGTCTTCGACTGCAATGGACTTTAAAATTTCTTGCTAAAATAACAAGATTTTACGGTATCATAGCATTTAAGGTAGCCCAATTTGAACCAAATCGTAAAATTTGTCAACCTGTTGACAAAGAATCTTGTGTGCCCTACTATTCGGAGGCGAGATTGGGGGAGCGAGGTTTGGCCAAAGAAGAAGCGATTGAAGTAGAAGGAATTGTTAAAGAATCTCTACCGAATACCATGTTCCGGGTCGAATTGAAAAACGGCCACCGTATCCTTGCTCACCTATCCGGTAAAATGAGGAAACACTACATTCGTATTGTGCCGGGCGACAAGGTCAAGGTAGCCTTATCGCCTTACGACCTGAGCAGGGGAAGAATCATCTATAGAGAGCGTTAATAAGAGGTCTTTCTCTATCCAGCCCCTGATGCCAGGGCCGGTCTCAACGAGAAAGAAATCTTCAGTTTCACCCAGGATGAATAAAGCGGTTCCGCTTTTTAACCGGAACCAGGATCTTCCGGAGCTTTCCGGAATCTTTTTCAGCGCCGCATCATTCGAAGCGACTATGCCTGTTTGCCGGCCCTCGGAAATGATGAGGCTTAAAAAAAACCCGCATGAGCCGGCGGTGAACACAATCAGGAGGATCAGGAGGATCAGGAGAATAAAGAGCCGGACCAGTCCTTTCCGGTACAGAAAAGCTCCGAGCACAAATGAGCAGTTTACCAGCGCTATGATAAAGAAATAAGGAAGGTCGGGATTCACAGGCAGACCCACCGGGACCTGTGCCGCCAGACCGTAATTCTCTTCAAGATTCTTTAAAACAATGCGGACCTCCCTGTCTCCCGGATTTAGAGAGATGCTTTTTCGTAAATGATATACTGCCTGTCCGGGCTTCCCCAGGTAGTGGTAGCAGAGCGCCTTATTATATTCCAGGGCTGAATTGCAGCCTATTTCCGACTCCGTTTCCCGGAAAAGATCCAAAGCGCTATTGAAGTCTTTACCCAGATATTCTTCCTCTGCTTTCCTGATCAAATCCCGGGAACCGCCTCCGGATGCACCCAGGAGCAAGCCGCAAGAAAGCAGCATTAATAACACTCGTGATTTCCTGCGCCGTGCTCTCCGGGTTACGAGAAAAAATATCGGTCCCGGCAGAAAGAAGAGCAGACTCAAAGGTTCCCGGTAGAACTTCTTACAGCCTGATTTTCTAATCTCTTCCCAGCCTTTCAGCTCACCCGGAGCATTCCGCTCGAAAGCCTTACCGGCGGCCGGCTTAAAACTTTTCGGGCTTTGGGCCCGGCAAACCAGTGGAAGAGCTAAAAAGAGCAAAGCTACCAGTCCCGAACGTCTTTGTCTCCGGGCGTTGAAATATCCCAAACCGGTTCCTCCTTACGGTGAACAGTCTCCAGTAAATTTAGGGCCTCTTCCCTGGACTGTTTCTTTTTTGCGTCTTCTTCTTCGACCTTTTTTTGTTTTTTCGGTCTACCGGCTCTCATATTCATCAAGCTCAATTCCAGGTTGATTTTCGCGTCCCAATCATTCGGTTTCAGTTTCAAAGCCCTGATAAACATGGCCGCGGCATCGGTAAATTGTCCCAGGTCGTGATAGCCCACTCCAAGATTAAAATAGCTTCGAAACAGGAGATCTTTATGCACTCCTTCAAGCCCTTTCCGCAGCGTGTCGATGCCCGGGCCCATTTCCCCCAGGGAGAGATAGACATTCCCCAGGTTGTAGTCAATGAAGCTTTTCAGACTTTTATCTTGCAGGGCGCCCGGGGCGCGGGAATACATATGGGTGGCCAGGATTTCTTCGCCTCTGTCAAAATGGAAATTACCCCTTAACACCAGGAGTGGGGCTTTAGTGAAGCCGAAGGAGGAGATAAATATGGGAAGAGCGAGTATCGACGAAACCATGATTACTAAAAACAGTTTGATTCTTAAAGGATGTTTTTCCATCGTATGGCCCGGATAATTATCGAAATAGAGAGGAATATCATGCCTATAAATAGGAATAGGCGATATCTTTCTTTTTTCACCCGCCTGAATCCCAAAACCAGGTTTTCTTCCCTGGCCTCGGTTAAAGAAGAAATGAGCGCCGCTGCCGGACCTCCCTGGCCGGATGGCCCTGCGGATAGGCGAAAAACTTTGCCTCCGCTTAAACGGGCAATTTTTTCCAGGGCCTGGGGGCGCAATTTCGAAATTACGGGATTCCCCGATTCATCAAGAACAGGACTGCCGCCTGAAAGAGTAATCATGGCTCCTTCCTCCGTGCCCGCCGCTCCTATAAAGATGGGAACACCCGTCTTGCCGGCCCTGGCCGCGGGCGAAGCAGGATTTCCGGAATGATACTCTCCGTCGGTAAAAAGAACCACCGCCCGGTACCGGCCCTGGTTATCTGAAAAAACCGACAGGGCTGCCTCAATCCCCCGCTCCAAATCGGACCCGGGGCTGGTAATGATATCAGGAGTCACATGATTCAAAAAAGTCTCCAGGGCGTAATCGTCTTCAGTAAGGGGAATCAGTTTTACGGCTTCACCCTTATAGACGACCAGGGCAAAACTGGTATGATCAAGCTCTTCGATCATGTCTTGAATCGTCAGGCAGGCTTGTTTGAGACGTGTTGGCTTAAGATCCGAAGCAAGCATGCTGTGCGAGACATCGAGCAGGAACACCAGTTCCTGCCCCGCCCTCTTCTCTTCCTCCAGGGTATATCCCCAGCGGAAACCGGCCAGGGCGAGGGCTACGCAGATAAAAAAGAGAAGAAAAGATAAAAACGAAAAAAAACTCTTAAAAAGATAGGCATCCAGCAGGCGCTTAAATCTCCACTCCCCACCGAGAGCCAGCAGGTCTCGCTTTCCCCGCCTATAGCGGAACCCCCAGATCAGTGTAACCGGGATAATCAACAGGAGGAGCAGAAGTATTCTCGGCTGTTCCATCATCATGGCTCAGAGCAGCTCCCTTAAAAAGATCTTTCTCAAGGTCAAGTCCGCCAGGATCAAAAGGAGGCCGAACAGGATAAAAGGCTTCTGCTTCGGAGTGCGCCGGGTAATCAGGGACATCCTCTTTTCACTTTTTTCAAGCGTATCGATCTCTTTAAAAACGGCCTGGAGAGTCCCGAGGCCGGCGGCTTGAAAATAACTACCCCCCGAAAGGAAGGAAAGCTTCTTTAGGAGTGTTTCGTTGAACTTGCCTTTATAGATGCCCCGGTATTGTTTTCCTGTTTTGGGGTCAGTGAACTCCAGCTCCGTCTCGCCCTCTCTCCCGATCCCGATGGTGTACAGCCGGATCCCCAGCCGGGAGGCTATGAGGGCAGCCTGCTCAGGTCTTATCTCGCCGGCATTGTTATCTCCGTCCGTCAGCAGAATAATCACCCGGTCCCCGGCAACTTCTGCGGCATTAAGGTGCAGGGCGGCCACGGCAATACCGCTGCCGATGGCTGTCCCGTCGCCCAGCTCCATGATTCGAAGCTTATCCAGGGCCTCGCCGAGCGCCGCGTAATCTAATGTGGGCGGGACCCTTAAGGCGGCTTCTTTGCCGAACGTCACCAGGCCGATCAGATCATTCTCCCTACCCTCGATAAACCCTTTAATAACCTCTTTAGCCGCTTCGAACCGGCTGACCTTCCCGGTATCACGAGCGGACATGCTCGGAGATTGATCCAGGATAATGATCATATCCACTCCCCTGGTCAGGTAATTCCTCTGCTTGCTGATCGTCACCGGGCCGCAGAGAGCGATAATCAGCGCACTGAAACCGAACCAGAAAAGGAACCTGGAAAAGAAAATCAAGGTCTTTTTTAAACCTCCCTTAGTCTTAAAAGCCTTCTCGCCCCAGATGCCGAAACTGAATGATATTTTTCCTCCCCGGGCCCGCCGGAAATGAGTGAAATAAACAAATACCGGCACCAGGACCAGGAGCAGGCTGAATGCCGGATAATCAAGGCGCCACACTTTTCCTGTTCCTTTCCACTTTTTCCGTTATGCCGATAACAGACTCCAAAGCCCGGTTCATTTCTTCGATACCGGCAGAAGCTCCGGCAAATTTCACCAGGTCCGAAAACCTGAACACCCGCATTATCTCCTCCAAAAGGTCGCTCTTTAAGTCCGTCTCTTTAACCAGGTGAGACAGCTCACTCGTTGTGGAACTCAATATGGGGAGCGCCAGTCTGCCGGAAAGGTAACTTTTAAACAACTGAGAAAGGCGGATGAAAAAGAGCCGCGGCTCGAGCTTATGAGCTCCTTTCTTCAATTTCTTCAGGTTTCGAACGAGACGCTGGTAAGGCAGCTCCTTCAACCTGTTCTCCCTGATCCTTACGACCGCTTTCAAGCTCCACCTCGTAAGGAGCAGCGCCAGAATGGGCGCTCCCACTGCCAGCAGGGCGGAACTTATTAGCTTCAACCAGGTCAAGGGAAGGCGGAGTTGTCCTCTCGGCCCTTTAAGCCGGGTCATTCCCTGTTTCTCCAGGGCCGAATCGGTCTTGAAATTAATTCCCTCTAAACGAATATCTCCCAGATTTATAGATGGGAGCGTCGAATTGCCGGGCTGAAAAGGGATAAAAAAGATCCGCACCTCCGGAGAATCCCTCTTTAAAACAATGACTCTTTCCACCGTAATCCATTCAGTCTCAAAAATCTCCCTTATCGCTTCGATCTCATAACCCGGATCCAATTCCAGCTTCAGTCTCAACTCGACCAGGTCGCCCACATAGAACTTCGGCGGCAGGAAGATGGATTCTGCAATCCTGTACCCCGTTTGCCCGAATCCGCATGGCAGCCCGGTGATAAACAGAAAGACAGCTCCGAAGATGTGCCTGATGAGAGGAGCGGGCAGCCGCAGGAACGGGTCCGGCCGCTTCATCTTCGCCTCCTTCTTTGAAAAAAGCGGTAAAGCTCCTCCCCGGGATCCGCGCTCGTATTCAAGGATAATGTCTCCACCTGCCTCCGGCGGCACAGGTCCAGCCAGGTGGTCCGCTGCTCCCCCCGAAAACCGGCATAAGCCTGCCGGAAAGACCCGGAGGCCCCGTCGGCAAAGAGAGTCTCCCCCGACTCGGGGTCCTCGAGCTCGAATAAACTGCAGGAAGGGAAATCAACATCCACCGGATCGAAAACCATGGCCGCGATGCAATCATGCTTTTTGGCCAGCAGACTCAGAACATCCCAGAACCCTTTAGTCTTGAAATCCGAAACAATTAGGCAGATTCCCCGCCGTTTCAGGTTCTTATAGACCGTTCTAAGGGCCAGGGCCAGATCGGAGCCCCGGCCGGCCGGTTTAATCCTTAAAAGATCGTTGATCAGTCTCAGAACATGCTTACGTCCCCTGGCAGGAGCCACCCAGCGCTCGATCCGGTCGGAAAAGAAGACCGCTCCTACCCGGTCATCGTTCATGACCGCGGCCAGGGAAAGAATGGCTGAAACCAGGGTCGTAAATTCACTCTTGGCAATCCTTCCGGACCCGGAAAAAAGGGAAGCGGACACATCCACAATAAGGAAGAGGGTCAATTCCCGCTCCTCGCGAAAGATTTTAGTATAAGGCACGCTCATTCGGGAGGTAACGTTCCAGTCGATGGCCCGGACATCGTCCCCGGGCACGTACTCCCTCACCTCGTCAAACTCTTTTCCCCGGCCTTTAAAAGTAGAGCGGTAATTTCCGGCCAGAAGCTCATCGACAAGCCTGGCGGCTACCAGCTCGATACGACGGACATGTTTATAAAAGGGCAGATCCTTCATGACCTAAGGGACATCTACGGTATTGATAATCTCTTCAATGATCCTGTCGGGGGCATTTCCTCCGATTCCGCTTCATAGGTTAGCACGATTCGGTGCCTCAAGACTTTTACTGCCACAGTCTTGACATCTTCGGGAATGACGAAAGCCCTGCCATCCAGAAGAGCATTTACTTTCGCACAGCGGTAGAGATAGATGGAGGCCCGGGGGGAAGCGCCGTACTCGATAAAACGACCGATATCTCTCTCCCCCTGTTCCCTGGTCGCCTGGACCAGGGAGACAATATACTCTTCGATTCTGGAATCCAGGTAAATTTCCCCGGCAACCTGTTTAATGATCTCAATATCCGGGCGGGAAAGCATCTTCTCCACCGGAATGGCCGTCCCTGAGCCGGCCAGGCGAAGAATTTGCACCTCTTCATTAAAATCGGGATAAGGAATATTCAGTTTCAAAACGAACCGGTCCAACTGGGCTTCAGGCAGTGGATAGGTGCCCTCATGCTCGATCGGGTTCTGGGTGGCCAGCACTAAAAACGGGCTCTCCAGGTGGTAGGTTTCCGTTCCCAGAGTCACCTGGCGCTCCTCCATGGCTTCCAGCAAGGCGGACTGGACCTTGGCGGGCAGCCCGGTTGATCTCATCGGCCAGGATTATATTGGTAAACAGGGGGCCCTTTCTGGGCACAAATTCCCCGCTCTGGGGCCGGTAGATCATGGTCCCGGTCAGGTCGGCGGGAAGAAGGTCCGGAGTAAACTGAATGCGCTTAAACCCGGCATCCAGTACCTCGGCCAGTGTCTTGGCGGCCAGGGTCTTGGCGAGGCCGGGGACGCCCTCGATAAGCACGTGGCCTCCGGCCAGAAGCCCCATCATCATGCCCTCCAGTATTTCCCGCTGGCCGACTATCCTCCTGGAAACCTCCTTGAAGCAGCCAATTAGGAGAGGATTTACCTCTTTTACTTTTTCCGCAATCTTTTTCAGTTCCTGTTCCAACTGTTCTTTACCTCATAACCCCGCAGATTTGAGCCCGACTAAAGGCTCAACTCCGGTAATCGGCATTCTCCCTGACATAATCATAGGAGAGATCCGCACCCAGGACTTCCACGGTTTCTCCCCCCCTGCCAAGATCGACGGTGAGCTCTACCTGGCGCTCATGCCGGGGAAAGCCTTTACTGCTTGAATCCAGGCTGCAGCTCTTAAGATACCCGGAAAGAAGATCCTCCTTCTTTGGATCGAGGCTGAAGACGCCCCTGGAAAAGATTTCAATACCTCCCAGGCGGATAGTGATGGAACGGACCTCGAAATCCGCACCTGTTGAACCCAGGTAATCGCCCAGCGCGGCAATGATCCTTCCGACATTCGGGTCATTTCCAAAGACGGCCGTTTTAACCAGGGGGGAGTTGACAATCGCCTTTCCGGCCCCCAGGGCAATCCGGGAAGAAGATGGTCCATCTCCCGCCCCGAGCACCCTGACTTTGATCACGTGCCCCACTCCCTCGCCATTGCGGACAACATCCTCAGCCAGCTCCAGGCACAGGGAAAGGAGGGCCTCCCTGAACTCTTCGGGAGCCGGCGCAGGTTTTAGCCCGGAGCTCATCAGAACCGCAGTATCGCTGGTACTTTGGTCCCCGTCCACGGAGATCCGGTTAAAGCTCTGATCAACGCAGCTTTTAAGGGATTCCCGCAAGGCTTCCCTCTCAATCTTTAGATCGGTCATCAGAAAGACCAGCAGGGTCGCCAGGTCAGGCTCTATCATGCCGGCGCCCTTGGCTATACCCAGGATCCTTCCCTCGCCCAGCTTTTTCTCCCTGATTTTAGGGTAGGAATCCGTAGTCATGATGGCTCGGGCGACCGGAAAAATCGTAGCATCCTGGAGGCTCTCCACCAGCCCGGGAAGAGCCTGCCTCATCTCCTTTAAGGGAAGTTTCCAGCCGATGACCCCGGTTGAGGCGGGAATGTACTTTTCGGCCGGCACTCCCGTCAGCCTGCCTAAATCTTCAAGCAGGGCGCAGGCATCTTCTTCTCCGCCCCGCACTGTTACATTGGCGATTTTATTGTTAATGAGAATTCCCTTGATGGTTTCCTGCCCGATTCTCTTCCTGCCGATCAGGACCGGGGCTCCCGGAAAACTGCTGCGGGTAAAGACGGCGCCGAACAAGCGGGATTCCTCTTTCAGGCAGATCAATGAGAGATTCATCCCGGCAGGCCTGTCCGCTTCAGCGGGTCTGTCCGCTTCAGTGGGCTTCTCCCGGGGCTGAAATTCCAGCGCACAGGTGGAGGCCAGAAAACCTGCCGGAAGAAGCGCCCTCTTTTCCAGGGCTTTGAAATATTCGGTCTGCGAATTGTACAAGGCCATTGTATATATATATTATAGACCCGGATGGGCTTTCAAGAGGCTTATGCGGATATCCGTCAATCTGCAGATAGCTTCAAGGTAATAAGCAGCGGAAGGTGGTCCGAGTAGCCCCCCGGGGCCTGCCCTCCTTTATAATACCATCTTTTGGGAAAACCTGTCTTTTCATCAAGAAGGAAGGGCTCCCGCATTGGCCGGAAACCGCCGGGCTCGTACTCGAAGCCCCGGCCGCTAAAGAGCCCTTCGGAAAGAAGGATGTGGTCCGGGGTCTGCCATCTTCCCCGGTAGACGTAAGATCCCCGCCTTTCTTCTGGGATTTCATACCAGGGTTCATAGAGACTCAAGCGATCACTTTTGAGGCCCGCCTGTCCGGGTAAGTCGGAGAGAATTATACCTGAAAGCAGGTCATCCTCCTCGCCGGACGCTTCGGCGCAGATCAAGGCGGTCCGGTACTTCCCGCCTACTTCAAGATACTCTTCAATATTCTCATTCAGATCGCCTAAAACCAGGATATCCGCTTTCGGGTCCCGGTCCAGGATCTCAAGAATCCTTTCTCTTAATACCAGTGCCTCTTTCAGGCGGGCCTCTTCGGTAACATCCGCGCCTTCGGATTTTGATTTCCAGTGATTGTTAAAGAGGTGGAGTCTCCCTCCCCCAAATTCAAAAACTACCTCGAGAATAGGCCTTAGCGGTTTTTCCTTCCACAATCCGGTGCCGAGGGAATGGGACCGAAGAATCGGAAATCTGCTCAAAACCGCGGGACCGTTTGCGGCCCCTTCCCGGGAAGCGATGACTGCGTAGCGATACCCCAGCCCGGCCAGGTGCCGGTCCCTAAGGTTAAGCAGGGCATTCCTGTTCTCGACTTCTTGAAGGGCGATTATATCCGGACCCCTTCTTGAGGCCTTTTTAATAACCTCGGCCAGGGCCCGGCATTTCGCCTCGAAAAGCTCCCGGTTCCAGGCCCCGCCCCGGTATTCAGGATACTCGCTTCCGTTTTCCACCTCATCGAACAGGTTTTCTACGTTAAAGGACATGATCAGAAGACGGGCGGAGCAGGAGTTAAGAAGGATGAGTAAGAGCAGGGCTAAAGCGATCGAAAGAAAGTAGTTTTTTGCTCTCAGTCAAAGGTCCTTGCGATTGGTGATGATCCGGAAGATCAACCCATAGTCGTTGGCTTCCGCCGCATTCATCCAGTAATCCCGGTCCGTGTCTTTTTCCACTTTCTCCAGGGGCTGGCCGGTCTCCTCGGAAATCATGCGGTTGATCTTGCGCCGCAGCCTGTCCAGCTCCTTGGCATGGATCTCGATTTCGGTGGCCACCCCCCTCATGCCGCTCAAGGGCTGGTGAATCAGGTAGTGTGAATTGGGAAGACCCAACCTGTTCTCCTTTGGTGCGGCCAGAAGGATCAGGGCGGCTGCCGAGGCGACCAGGCCCATACCGATCGAAAAAACTTCGGGCTTAATGAAGCGTATCATATCGAAGATAGCGTAACCGGCATCCGCATCCCCTCCCGGGGAATCGATAAAGACCTTGACCGGCTCATCCGAGTGATCCTCTAAAAGAATAAGCTGGCGAATGATGCGCTCGGCCAGGGACTTGTTCACTTCTCCGGAGAGCAGAATGCAGCGGGTTTTCAGGGCCTTCTCGATCAGGCTGACTTCCGGTTCTTTCTTCGTCTCCTCATCTTCATCTGCGAAAAACAACGATTCATTCAAGATATTGTCCTTCATCTTAGGTGTGAATATAGTGATTCATTGACAAAATTTCAATAAAAAATAGTTTCTTCTTGCATCGGATGGTTAAGATAAGGAAAATAGTCCCTACATGAGGAGGAGAAAGATGCAGACACGCTTTGGCGTAATAGGCGGCAGCGGATTGTACCGCCTGAAAGATTCCAGGCTGCTGGAAGAGCTCGAGATACCCACTCCCTTCGGGCTTCCCTCGGACCTGGTTTCCATTATCGATATCCGGGGTGAGCGAATAGCTTTCCTGCCCAGGCACGGCCGCGGGCACAGGATCCTGCCCACTGAGGTCCCCTCAAAAGCAAATATCTGGGCCTTAAAGTCCCTGGGGGTCGAGCAGGTCCTCTCCGTGAGCGCGGTGGGCTCTTTAAAGGAAGAGTACCGGCCGGGGGACTTTGTGGTCTGTGACCAACTCATCGACCGGACAAGGATTAGACCGGCCAGCTTCTTCGGAGAAGGCGTGGTCGGTCATGTCGCCTTTGCCGAGCCGTACTGCCCGGAAATGCGTAGCGGGATAATTCGGGTTATCGAGAAAAGCGGACACTCATTCCACCGGAGCGGGACCCTGGTATGTATGGAAGGGCCGCTTTTTTCCACCCGGGCGGAATCCAACCTCTATCGAAGCTGGGGCGCCCACCTGATCGGAATGACCGCCCTTCCGGAAGCCAGGCTGGCCCGGGAAGCCGAGATCTGTTTAGCCGTCATCGCCATGGTAACCGATTACGACTGCTGGAAAGAAGCCGAGGAGAGCGTTACCATTAAAATGGTTTTAAAAGTGATGGCGGATAACACCAGGGCGATCCAGGAAATGATTCCCAATTTTGTTTCAGATCTGAAAAACAGGAAAGACTGCGCCTGCCGGCATGCGGTGGAAAATGCCATCATGACAGACCCCGACCTGGTCCCCTACGAGACAAAAAACAGGCTCTCCCTTTTTTACGGGAAGTACTGGAAGAAAGCCGGGTCTTGAATATCCCGCCATTCGGGGGCAGGCTGTTCATTCCAGGTCCAGGTCCTCCACCGCCAGTGGGAAACCGGAGGTGACCCGGGCCGTAAGACGGTCCCCATCTTCGGAGACCAGAAGTCCCTCGGTCTGCGCGCGGTCCTGAAGGAGCCGGAAGCCCGCCTCCGGGCCGAGGACGAACGCGGCCGTGGCCAGAGCGTCGGCCTCGGTACACCGAGAAGTAATGACCGTCACCGAGACGAGCCCTCTAGATGGAAAACCGGTCTTGGGGTCCAGGATGTGGTGATAGCGTGTTCCGTCCTTTTCAAAGAAGCGCTCGTAGTCCCCGGAAGTTACGATCGAGATTCTTTTACCCTTCTCGCCCAGAGAAAGCACCCCGAGCAGCACCCCTTTTCTTCTCGGATGCCGAATGGCCACCACCCAGGGCTGTCCGTTATCTTTTAATCCCGATACAGTGATGTCCCCGCCCGCCTCGATCAGAAAATTACGGTAACCCTCTTGAATCATGTGCTCGGCCAGGAAATCCACCACGGCGCCCTTGGCTATCCCGCCCAGGTCCAGCCCGTACCCTTCAGGGATAGTCACCTCCCCATTTTCTCTAATCTCGATGCTTCTAAAATCTATTTTTTTTAAAGCCTCAAGGATCTCTTCATTCTGAGGCAGGACACCGCCGGAATCAAAGTCCCAGAGCTCCACCAGGGGCCAAACGGTGGGATCGAAGGCCCCTTCACTTAAGCCCGCAATCTCGACGGCAGTCATGATAACGGCCAGCACTTCTTCAGGCAGCAAGGCACTGCCGGTTTTGTTCAACTGCCAGATAGGGCTTCCGGAAATCCGGTGGTCGAAGCGGCCGGCTTTCCGGTCTGTAAACGCAAACAGCTCATCCCAATCGGGTTTGCTCTTCCCGGTGGTGATGACGGTCATTACCGTAGACATGGAAAGCCAGGTCTCTTTATAGAGCGGCTTTCGGCAGGCAGTGGCGAATGAGAGAAGGAGAAATAGGATAACGACTTTCACCGCCGAGCGCTTCATGATAGGAGCAAGATAACGGATTAAGCCGGCCGTGGCAAGGAACTTGACGCCCGGTCTTTTGGTACTGGAAAATCAGGAGATTTCTATAGTGAGGCGATAAGATGTCAGAGAGAAAGACCGTATAGTGCCCCTGGGCCGGATCTGCCGGAGGATTTCCCAGTCCAAGGTGAGGTACCGGTTGCAGTATTGCCTCAAGAAGGCCTATAACAAAAAGAAGGGGGGCAGTCCCCATTCCCTGAGACATAGCTATGCCACGCATTTGTTGATGAACGGGGCCGATATCCGCTATGTGCAGGAGCTCCTTGGCCATGGAAGGACTGAAAAAGGTGCATAGGATGTACCACGAGAAGCAAATTGCAGAATTAGCGGATGAGGTGACTGAGAGCTTTTGGAAGAAAAACAAGGACAGGTTACTGAATGAGGCTCGTGATTGATGCTAATGTGGCTTTTTCTTTGTTCTTGCAGCCCGATTCAGAAGAGCTAAATATTGTTGCATCCGCGCCCCAACTATTTTCCTATGCCGAGGAGGGAAAGGATTTGACTTTAGCCCCTCAATTTTTTCTAAAACCGCATTTCCTACGTTCTTGGGTAGACGTCTGAAATCTTTTACAGCAGTTCGCTTAATAATGACTCTATAAGCCACGATCTTCTTTGAGTTGTGTCTTCAATTCATCGAAGCTAATCGATGGCTCATCGCGTCGTTCTGCTACTATAGCCAAGTCGTGTAGATCTTCCAGCAGTTCCTCATATTCTTCTATTGGAAGAATTATGCTGGTTCTTTTACCCTTTTCATCAACAATAAACCGCTTGTGAAGCTTTTTTGTTTCCATCACTTCATAAATTCCATAATTATTGATAGACAGTCAAGCAGCTCAAATCCCAAGATAGCCACCCAACCATGCACATTTACTCCTGTGCCCAATTGTGAGCAGCCTAAAGGCTTCTCCGCGCCGCTCTTGACATCTCCGGCCTTCCCTCCGCTCGATCGCTGACCGGAGTGTGCCTGTGCTTCTTTCCTTACAGCCGGTTCCGATCGTAAAAGGGTGGGGCTCTTTCTGTGCCTGGTGGCCCTGGGGCTGCGGAGTCAAGACGGCTGGGCGACCCTCTGTGCACTAAAGTCCTATTTTTCACCCTATATTATCAGTATAGTTTCATTATATGATTACTGATTGTTAACCTGTAATTTTTTATCTGTAAGAAGGTTAATCAATTTTAAAAATATTATTTAAGAAAATTTTAGCTTATTGAGAAGGAGTGTTTAAAATTAGTGAAGAAAAATACTCGCATCAAATCAATAGCACCTATTGTACCCTATATTTCTATCTTCATTGGCATTTATATATTTACTAATGCTTGGATAGCAATTCTTCTTTATCATTTTGGTATTGTTCTTTTTTTGATACTTGATAGAAAAAGAGATTTGCTAAAAAATATACTTTCCGGATGGAATCCTCCGGTCATTGTAATCTCCATTCTAGTATTTGCATTAAGTGGCCCTGTTATCTTTCTTTTCTGGCCATACATGAATTTAGGGCAGATCGACTTAAAGATATCATTGATAAATTTAAGCTTACATGGCTTATCATTCTACCTTTTTGTATTGTATTTTTCCTTGATACAACCGCTTATGGAAGAGTTATTCTGGCGAAGTTATCTCGGGAGCAACCTCAAATACCCTTCTTGGCAAGATTTCGCATTTGGGGGCTATCATATATTAGTTCTAATTATGTTCATAAAGTTGCCATGGGTAATATTATCTTTTTTGGTGTTGTGTATCGTGGCATGGATCTGGAGGCGAGCAACAAATCATTTTGGTGGTGTTGTAGTTCCCCTATTGTCTCATGCAGCAGGTGATATGAGTATTATTGTCGTAATAAATATATTGGTCCAGTAGACCCCTTCCTTAGCCAACGACGCCCGCCGTTGCCGTCAGGCAATTATGACTGCAAGGCAGACAGGCTGTGTCTCAGCACAACCGATGGCAGTCTTGTAACCGCACGACAGTCCGAGATCCTCCAAGACCACTGTGACACTAAATGGCCCGACAGCTCTTATCCATAAAACAGCCAAGCACGCCAAAGGGCGTAGACGGACGCGATAAACCAGAGAAAAAAGAACACGGCTAAGGCAGCGTACAGGGCGCTGCGCGTACGTTAGGAAGAACGCAATGGCATAGCGTCCAAGCAGCTCATCAAGCGTAAAGGGTGTACCAGATGTACGGATCGTTACTGGCGTCCAGACCGCCACAAAAGCCACGACTGCCAAGAGGACGATTCGTCCACGCACTAGCCATTTCAAAACCCTCTTTCCTCTGCGGAAGTGGACTACGAGCCTGCAAGGTATACCGGGCCTTCCATGGTCTCTAAAGGGAATACCCATTCGGTCTGGACATTACCGCTCAAGGTAAAAGGCGCCGTGCCCAGTATTGCGCTGGCTATTCCTCCGGTAAGGATATCTAAAACCAGCATGAGGGGGTTGATCTTGATGCTTCCACCCCCGGCCAGTAGAAAATACTCCTTCTTATTTTTCCCGGAAGGTTCCGTATACTCCAATAAGCGTCCGAAGTTGTCAAACGTATAAACAGATCCATCCTTCAGGATTAATTCAGCCCTAAATAATTGCCATCCCGGTATATGTAGAGCGCCCCTTGATGCATCGAATAGAAAGAGCCGCTGGGGAGTCGTGACCGAAATATAAGAACTCAAATTGCTCAACACACCATACCAGTTATTTTGTTATAGACCATACCTGAGATAGTATAAGCAACACCGGGTCCTGTTTGTGATGGACAACTAATTTGAAATAAAATGACCCCGTTCGAATCTGTTTCCTGGAAAGGTAGTTCGGCTGTTATTCAGCAAATAAAGTCGTTTCAAAGACACCGCTTATATATTCCCCCCGGACCTTCAACAATGTATTGATTTAAAACCCTCTGTGAACAATAATAAAGTAGACATGCAGACCACCGATTTCCTGACGAGCTTTCTCAAACTTTCCGATTCTTTAAAGAATAGCGACGGCATCCAGCTAAAATTGACTGCCTTTACCTCCTGGCTGAAAGAGCTGCCCGGGATAAACAACGCCTGCATCCTTGATCTCCTGTCCGGAAGGGATATCCTTAAAGAGGATCTCCCGGGGCACTCTCTTATTACAGAATCTTTAAATGATTTTTTAGATCTCACCCTGCAAGAAGAATGGCGATCGGGCCCGACCCTCCTCATCCCTATCAGATCGGACAGAGGAGAATCGCTCGGCCTGATTCTTATCAAAGGGCAGAGCCATATTCCAGGTGAATATGAAACAGAGCTGAATCTAATTAGCGATAAGTTACAGGAGATTCTGGAGAAGGCCCAGCTCAGGGAAAAGATAAACGGGCTTGAAGGCTTTGTTCACCTTCTCTCCGAACCGGAAGGAAAGAAAATTTCCGGTATCCCATCCAGCGGACTGCACCTGTTGATGAGCGGTCTAAATCTGCCCCTCTATATATCAGACCTGGACGGCCGGTTCACTTATGTCAACCGGGTCTTCCTGGGCCTGGTGGGGTACCGCAACCTTGAAGAGATCAACAGCTCAGACCAGGTCTTCGTTGATCCAGAGCAGAGAAGACAGGAGCTAAATATTATCCGGCAGAGGGGAAGAGTGAACAACTTCAGGCTCTCTATAAGAAGGGGCGATTATGAGGAGATCTCGGTAAACGATTCGGCTCTTCTTTTAGATTCCTTTATCTTCGGACTGTTCTTCGATGTCACCGAGTTTATGAGAATGTACCGGGAGTTTCAGGAGACCCTGGAGGTCCAGGAATTCCTGAGTGATCGAATATTGGAAGCGGCCAAGATTCTCCAAAAGACCCAGACCGTGGCCATTAAGTCCTTTGCCCGGCTGGCGGAATACCGGGATGCCGAGACCGGTGACCACCTGCAGAGAATCGGGGAATACTCGAAGATTCTGGCCGCCCGGATCCGGAAAAAGGACCCTTTCGGCTTCAGAATCACCGAAGAATATGTGAATGACCTCTCCCTCTCCAGCATGCTTCATGACATCGGTAAGGTAGGGGTCCCGGACGGCATTCTCCTAAAGCCTGGCAAGCTCTCCGCCGAGGAATGGGATATCATGAAGAACCACTCTACCTGGGGCTGGGCGATCCTTCACAAGGCGGACCTTGAATTGGGGGAGCAGTCTTTCTTGACCCTCGCCTCGACCTTAGCCCTGCATCACCATGAAAGATACGACGGCACCGGTTATCCCCACGGGCTTGCAGGCGAAAAGATTCCCTTAAGCGCCAGGATCGTCTCCCTGGCCGATGTCTACGACGCCCTTACCTCCAGGCGTCCCTACAAGGAGCGCTGGTCCCATGAAAAAACGGTGGAAGAAATTACCGCCCAGCGGGGAGTCCAGTTCGATCCGGTCCTGGTGGACTTTTTTCTCGAGGTCAACGAAGAATTTCATGGGATAAGGAATAAATTCCCGAAATAGACGGCGTCATGAAATCAGCCTTTGTGAGCATTATCGGCAGGCCCTCCTCGGGGAAATCGACCTTCCTGAATAAAATCTGCGGCCATAAGGTCTCCATTATTTCCACGGTTCCCCAAACAACCAGGAACCGGATCAGGGGAATACTCAACTCCGATAAAGGGCAACTGGTCTTCATAGATACTCCTGGCTTTCATCTCTCGGATAAAAAAATTAACCTCCGTCTCAAAGAGCTGGTCTTTAAAGCGATCAAGGAAGTGGATGTGGTCCTGTACCTTCTGGATGTGTCCAGGGCCCCCGGCGAAGAGGAGCTGCTCCTGATGGATCTTCTTGCCGGAGTTCAAGACCGGCTGGTCATAGGATTCAATAAGATCGATATTAAGGAGAATTACCTGGACCAGGCTGAAAAGGAAATCCTTAACGCTTTCCGCAAGCCGAGGGTGCATGAGATCTCGGCATTGAACGGCCAGGGACTCGAGGAGCTAATCAATGATATATTCGCACTCGCCCCGGAAGGGGAGCGGCTCTATCCCGAAGAGTATTACACGGACCAGCCCCCTGAGTTCCGGATTTCAGAGATCATCAGGGAAAAGGCCATCAACAGCACGCATAGTGAAGTGCCGCACGCGATTTTTGTGGACATAAGTGACCTGGAGATGAGGGAGAGCATGCTCTGGGCCAGGGGTTTTATCTATGTGGAGCGGGAGTCACAAAAGGGGATCCTGGTCGGCAGGAACGGCGTAAAAATAAAAACCATCGTCCGGACGGCGGAGCAGGAATTGAACGAGATCTTTCCTTACCAGGTCAAGCTGGATATCCGGGTGAAGGTGCGGCCCAAATGGAGAAAAAATGATAACCTGCTTAAAAATCTCATAAATTAGTGAGAGACCTTTAAAGACCGTGAGAGCTCCGGACTGTATTAAAAAGAATCTCGGCGAACAGGAGACGATCTTCGTCTTTCCTTCGGAAATAACGGCCCGCTTCTGGTTAAAGAAGTCTTTCCAATACACCGGGGGGAAAACCCTTCCCGTAAACCGATTTATCTCCTGGGACCGGTTCAAAGAGACGGCGGTCAAATACTCAAACGTTTCCAGGCCGGTGAATAAGGCAATTCGCACCCTTTTTGCCGGCAATCTTCTGGAAGAGAACCGGGAAAATAAGATTTTTAAACGGATCATTAACCCGGATTTTGCCGAAAACTCTCTGCGTTTCTTAAAGAGTTTTGTAAAAATCCTTCCCACTCTCCACCGCCTCGAGCATCTGCACCTTATCCGGGAAGCCGACAGCCGGGAAAAACTGGAGGATTTACAGGTCCTTAAGCGGCGCTATGCTGCTTTCCTGAAATCCGCCGGGCTTTTCGAGCCCAACTTCGAGCAGCCCTATCTGAAGACCGGGGATGAGCGGTTCATCCTCTTTTTCCCGGAAGTAATCGAAGATTACTCCGGTTTCAAACATCTGCTTGAAGCGGCCCCGGAGATCAGGGTCATTCCGGAAGAACCGGATCACGCCCCCACCCCGTCTTTAACCGTTTTTGAGAACAGCATCCTTGAAATAAAATGGGCGCTTCTTAAAATGGGAGAGCTTCTGGATGAGAAGGTGGACCCTGAGAATATAGCCCTTACCGTCCCGGAATTGCACCGCCTGGAAAGCTACTTGAGTAGAGAGGCCGAGCTTTATGAGATACCCCTCCGGATTCACTGCGGAAAAACGATAACCGCTTATCCCGAAACCCGCCTGTTCGGGCAGATCGGAGAATGCGTCGAATCCGGTTTCAACCTGGAAATCTCGAAAGCCTGTCTCTTCAATTATGCGGTCCCCTGGAAAGAGCGCCGGCTTTCAAGAAAGCTGATCCGCCTGGGTATTGATTATAAAATAATTAACGATGGTCAGTGGGAGCCGGCGATCAGGAAGGCGGAAAAATACGGGAGCTACCCCGGGTTTTCCTTTAAGGACATCAGCCTCTTCTATAAAAAACTTAAAAACTCTTTTCTGGAAATCTATAATGCCCCGGGTTTTAAGGAGCTAAAAAGCTCCCTCATCGACTTTACCAATACTTTTTTAGATACCTCCCGCTTCGAAGCGGAGCGGCTCAAGATTTTCCAGTTCGCCCTGAAAACCCTGGATGAGCTGACCGAAGCCTTCAAGACCGGCCTCACCGTAAAGCTTCCTTACCTCCTCTGGCTCGATTATCTGGATGAGAAGAATTACGTAAAAAGGGAAAGCTCCCCAGGCATTCCCGTTTATCCCTACCGGGTCTCCTCGGGAATCTATCCGGATTATCATTTTATCATCAATGCCTCCCAGCACGGCACGACTCAGGTGATAAAGCAATTTCCCTTCCTGAGCATCCACGAAGAAGATCAGTTGAGCGAGGCGGAGTTGGACCTTTCTCCTCATCATATCAGGTTGGGCGCGCTCTCAGGCAGCCGGGTGCATTTCAGCTACTCGAGACTTGGCTTTGAAGGCACCTGCCTCCCGCCGGCCTATTTCGTTATGCGGGGGAGGATTGAGCCCTTCTCGATAGATGAGGAATCGGAAGCGCAAGACCTCTATGAGTCGGAGCGCCGCTTCTGGTCATTGGCGAGCTCGCCCCTGGCCCCGACGGCCGGCTCACAATCTCGCACCCCGGCAGGTTCACCGCTCCGAAAGCTTTTTCCCGTTCAAAAGGAAGGATTCGATTGGGCCCGGCAGTCAATTTTGAGGCGGAAAAAGCCGGATTATACCCGTGAGCCGATCCGGGATAAAGGCCTGATCGGGGAGCTTCTCAACAAGCTCATGAAAGAGGATGCGGAGCTGCATATAACCCCGACGGCCCTGGAGCTGTTCGAAGACTGCCCTTTTCACTTCCTGTTCGAGCGGGGATTGGGCCTGGAAGAGGAGGCTTACAGACCGGCGATGCTTGAGCCCCGGGAATTCGGGGAGATAATGCACGGCATTTTTCAAGACTTCTATGAAAAGATCAAAGAGTCGGGAAAAAGCCTTGAGCCGGAAGAATTAGCAAATTACCAGAAAATGATGAGCCGTTCGGTGGATGCCGTGTTCCGGCTTTTTGAAGAACACCGGCCCGTTCCAATCCGGCCGCTATGGGAAGATCTCCGCCGCCAGGCGAATGAGCTTGCCTTTACCCAGCTTGACCTTGAAATGAAAGAAATACCGGCCGGCACGGTTATGTTTACCGAAAAGACCCTGGTGCATCACCTGGCGGAGCCCGGGATAAGGCTCACCGGCAAGATCGACCGGATCTCCAAAACGGACGGCGGTCATATTCTCATCGACTATAAGAAAAAGCTGGTGCCACGCCGGGAAGATCTATTCGGCGAGGAGCCGGTCTCTTTTCAAATGCCCTTTTATATCTTCCTGATGAATGAAAACCGCCTGGAGGTGGCAATAGCCGCCTATTATTCCATAGAAAAAAGGCGCTTTATCTTTGTTCTCGGTCCTGAAAAGGATGCCATGGTCTCTGCCGATCGGGTAAAAGAGAGCATAGAGCGCCTAAAAGAGAAAATCCTGAAGATGGCCGGCTCCGTCCGAGAGGGCTTTTACCAGGTTCCGGGGCCGGTAGAAAGAAAAAAGTGCCCCTTCTGCCCTTTCCGGGGCCTATGCAGGAGTAAATACAACTTAAGATGATGAACCGGAACGGTTATGATAGAATTTGATAGAGCCCAGCAGGAAGCCATCACGGTCGATCGCAACGCCGTGGTCATGGCCGGCGCCGGCTCCGGCAAGACAACGGTGCTGGCGGAAAGATTCTTCTGGCTCCTGGAAAACAAGCAGGTCCGCATCGACCAGATTCTCACCCTGACCTTTACCCAAAAGGCTGCCGCCGAAATGTATGAGAAAATTTATAACCGCCTGAAGGAAACGGAGAATAAAAAAGTCTTAGAGCAGCTTAAGGACTTCGATAAAGCCCAGATCTCCACTTTGGACAGCTTCTGCTCCCAGATTGCACGCAACTCCAGTGAAATGTTCGGCATTGCGCCTGATTATAACTGCGACGAAGAACGGCTCTACCGCCTGGCCGCGGCAGAGAGCCTGGAGTTTATTCTGGCCCGAATAGACAGTGAAGCCCTCAAGGAGCTCATTGAGAGGCATGGCTTTGAAAGAATTCTGAACGATTTTTTTACCGACATCGCTTTCCACCGGTTTCATCCGGCCGTCCGGCTTGACTTTGAGCGGATGTACGATCTGCAGATCCGCGAACTGAAAAACGAGCTCAGCCGGCAGGGGGAAACCTGGGCTGACGGGGCGAAAGAACTTTCGGCGCTTGAGCCCAGGGTCAATTCGATCCGGCAAAACCAGGAGCGCCTCGAGGCTTTCGGCGGTCCGGGCGCGTTGATCGAAGAAGAACGTTACCGGGATCTGGTTGACCGCCTGGCGGAATTTCGTTTAACAAAACCAGGCGGCCGGCCGGCCCCGGACATTCAGCTCATGAAGGAGGCGGTCGATAAGCTTAGATCTGCAGTCCATGACCTTTCGATCATCGCCCAAACTCTCGCCAGGGCCGATTCCTTAAGAGAAATCTTTAATCTCCTGGATCAATTTCAAGACCTTTTCAATGCCAGAAAAAGAAACCTGGGCCTCTTTAGCTTTCAGGATATTGCGGAAATGTCGATCCAGGCCCTCATCCGCAACAAGCCGCTCAGGCAATTTTATAAAAACAAGTTCAGGTACATCATGATCGATGAGTTCCAGGACAACAACAGGCTGCAGAAAGACCTTCTCTATCTCCTGGCGGAGAAAAAAGAGCTCTGCGGCCTCGGTATACCTGAGGCCGGTGAGCTTGAAGGGGATAAGCTCTTTTTTGTCGGCGATGAAAAACAATCGATCTACCGCTTCCGCGGCGCCGACGTGAGTGTCTTCAAATCTCTGAACGGGGAATTGATCCGGGAGGGAGGAAGAGCAATTGAATTGAATGTCAATTACCGGAGCGTGCCGGGGCTTATCAGTTTCTACAATCGCCTCTTTCACCGGGTCATGAGCAATGCCGGCCGGCCCTACGAGGCCAGGTTTCAGGAGCTTAAACCGGCCGGCTTGAAAAATGATTCTTCAAGAGCGCCTTTAAAGCCGGAAATTCTCATTTTTTACAAACCCTTTAACGAGGGCGGCGAGAATGCCTTTTCAAATGAAGAATCAGAGGCTTATACAGTAGCCGAGTATTTATCCGGGACGGTCAAGAGCGAGCGCTTAACGGTCATAGAAGAGGGGAACTCCCGCCCGGCGGAGTTCGACGACATTACCGTGCTGATGCGCTCCACGAGCAACCAGATCCATTACGAGAGGATGTTCCGGTTATTCGGCATTCCCTACTCCACCCAGAACGTGCGCAGCCTTTTTCTCGAAGCTCCCATCAATGATTTCTATTTTTTATTCCAGCTCGCCGTTTACCCGGAAGACCGCTCTGCTTACGCCGGCCTGCTGCGCTCCCCGTTTGTCAATGTCTCGGACACGGCGCTAATCCGGATCCTCCTGAGCCAGGCCCATCTCGCAAATAGCGCTCCCTTTGAGCGGATAGACCGGCAGGATTTCTCTGAAGAAGACCGGATGAAGCTGGAAAAGGGAAGGGAGCTCTTTCAATTTGTCCGGGAGAAGATCGACCGCGTCTCTATCTCCGAGCTCATCCATCATCTCTGGTACAAAACGGGTTACCGCTATTTCGTGCTGAAGGATCCCAGGTATCATAATTACCTGGAATACTACGACTACTTTATCAAGCTGGCTGAAAAAGCGGATCGAAACGGAGAAAGCCTGGCGGTTTTTCTCGACTTCTTGAGGGAGAACCTGGGGACCTATGAAAAGATAGAAGACCTCGAGATACTGAAGCCCCGGGTGAGGGGCGTTCAGCTCATGACCATCCATAAAGCGAAAGGACTGGAGTTTCCCATTGTCGTCCTGGCGGACACGGGAAACAGGGGCAGGACCGGCGGCAGCAAACCTTATTACGTTTCAGAGGAGTTCGGCCTGACCGTCAACCTGGGGGATGATAATTATTTTGACCGCCTCGGGAAAGAGGAGGAGGAGAGCAGAGAAATCGCCGAATCGAAGCGGCTTCTATACGTGGCCCTGACCAGGGCAAAATCCCACCTGATCATCTCGGGGGCGCACAACAGGCAGAACCAAAAGACCCTTAAGGCGCACCTCAACATGATCCTGGACGGGCTGGAGCTCGACTCCATAAAGATAATCGAGGACCTTACCGAAGAAGAGCTTGCCGGGCACAGGAGCCGGTATGATGAATCACGGACCCAGGAAGCCTTCGATCTGTACCGAAAAGCCGAAGTTATCCGGCGCGAGTACGGTAAGAATGATTTTTCCGTGACCGAATTAAGCGCCCTGCTGGTAAAAAGCCGGGAAGAAGGAGCGGGGAAGGCCGTAACTCTGCCGGCCCTCCCGGTGGACAAGACTTTGAAGGGGAAAAACCTGGAAAACAATTTCGGAAGCCTGACTCACCTCGTTATCGCCCGGAAACTCCAGGACCTGACCCCCCCGGTGCAGGATTCCGACTGGCTGAAACTGGATATTCCCGAAGCTTATCGCGAGCCTCTCCTGGAAAGCGCACTCAAACTGGCGGAGACCTTTTTTTCCTCCCCACTGGGCAGGCTCGCTTTAGGGGCCGATCGGCTGGAAACAGAGTATCCCTTTTTATATCTCCGGGAAAGCAAGAATGGAAGGCGCTACATCAGCGGCCGGATCGATCTAACTTTTGAGAACGAGGACCGGCTCACCCTGATCGACTTCAAAACGGACCTGGTGTACCGGGACGATGCCTATACAATTCAGCTCTGGCTTTACCGCCGGGCCCTGGAAGAATTGACAAATAAGGAGATATCGTGTTATCTATTCCTTCTACGCAGCGGCCAGGCGGTCCCGCCGGTACTCACTGAACAGGAAGGAATGGATCTGGAGAGCAGCCTCGAGAGAATCCTCACATGAAAGATACAGAGAAGAAAATCATCCGGGATAAAGACGATCTCCTTGAGTATTTCCACTCCTCAAGCGGTTCTCAAAAGCTCATGGGCATCGAGTTTGAGCGCTTTAACCTCGATTACGAGACCCTGCTTCCGATCTCCTATTATGATGAAGAGCGCGGGGTTAAGCGCTTCTTAGAGACCCTGCTGTCCGGATTGAAGGGCCGGGCCGTCATGGAAGAAGATAACATTCTGGGCATCCACTCCGAGTTGGGGAATATCAGCCTGGAGCCCGGCGCCCAGCTTGAGTACAGCTCGCATCCTTTTGAAAGGATCGAACAGACCGTGCGGGAGTTCAGCCGGCTCGAGGAGGTCCTGGAAGAGACCAACCGCAGCTTCAACTATTACTGGCCCCTGGTCTCGGTCCTCCCCTTCGGCCGCGCCGAGGAGATACCGCTCATCCCCAAGCACAGGTATGAAATCATGCACCGCTATTTCAAGAAGACCGGGTTCTATGCAGACTACATGATGAGGGCGACCGCCTGCATTCAGTTCAACTTCAGCTACGGCTCGGAAGAGGAGTTCGGCAGAATGTGCAAGGCGGCCTATATCCTCGCCTATCTTGCCCCGCTCATCACCCTCAACTCCCCTTTCTGGCACGGAAAAGCATCCGGATATTTAAGCCTCAGGAACGTGATCTGGCACCGGACGGACGATCTCCGCACCGGCTACATCCCGGGCGTGCTTGAAAACAGCCCCTATACCTTTTCGGATTTCATAGACTACGTTTTAGATATTCCCGTTATTTTAATCTCCCGGAACGGCCGGCTCGTGCCCAGCTATCAAAAGACTTTCTCCGAGCTTCTTAAAGGCGATAAACCGGTTTATATGGAAGATTTCACCACCCATCTCAATCTCATCTTTCCCTCGGTCCGGCCCAGCAACCGGATTGAAATTCGGGTTCACGATCTCGTTCCCCTCAAACTCATCCCTGCTCTCTGCGCCTTTTATAAAGGCTTGCTCTTCTCCCGAGCCGCTATGGAAGCTCTCTTTGAAAGAACTATAGAATTGAGCCATGAGGACCTCGAGGCCATTTGCACTTCCGGCAACAGGCTGGGATTCGATTTCTCATACCTTTCTTTTTCAGTTAAGAAGCTCCTGGAAGATATCCTGGCCATCGCTCAAAAAGGAATCGCAGAGGTCTGCCCTGAAGAGCTGGGCTACTTAGACCCCTTGAAAGAAGTCCTGGCCTCGGGGAAGACCCCGGCCCAGGAGTGCCTGGAAGAATTAGAGAAAGACTTTAATAACAGCATCGAGGACCTGATCAGGTCAAGAAAATTGCGATGAACAGCCTGTTTCTCTGCAGTCCGGTCTCCACCATAAACTTCGCCGAAGACACAACCCCGTTGATGATTGCCGAGGTGAACCGCCGCGGCCAGGCGGCCTGGTTTTCTACGTTAAAGAACATCTCTTTTTCCGGCGGCTCCTTCAGGATCAAGACCAGGCGCATCGAGCTTCAACCGGAAGAGCCTTTCTACCGTTTTTTTGAGGAAACCGAGCGCAGTTTTGAGGATTTCGAGATCATTCACCAGAGAATGGACCCGCCCTTTGATTTGAACTACTATTTTTCAACCCTCTTTTTGGAGTTTGCCAAAACCTCCCTGGTAGTCAATCATCCGGCGTCTTTAAGAAACTTCAATGAAAAGCTTTCTATCCTGCTCTTTCCCGATCTCATCGCCCCTACCATAGTCAGCTCCGATTTCGCTCGGATCGCCGGCTTTGTCGCCGCTCACGGCTCGGCAGTCCTCAAGCCGCTGGAATCGTGCTCGGGCCGGGGAGTTATCAAGCTCGAAAGCAAGAATATGGACAGGTCCGTGGTAATGAAGTCCACCGGAAACGGGCTGAAGCCGGTCATGGTGCAGGCTTTCCTGGAGGAAGTCTATGAAGGCGAGACCCGCCTGACCCTGCTGGGCGGCGAGCCCCTCGGCTGGATGAAGAAGATCCCCGGGCCGGGAAACTTTTTAGCCAACTTCGATTTCGGCGCCTCCGGGAAGGCTCATGAGCCGACACGGGAAGAGCTGCAGGTCGCCGAAGCGTTAAGAGACTTCATGAGGACGAACAGGCTCTATTTAACGGCCATCGACATCATCGGCGGTAGAATCTCGGAGATAAACCTGACCTCCCCGGGACTGCTCCGCCAGACCAACCGGGTCATGGGGAAGAGCCTGGAAAGGGAGCTGCAGGATTTCTTTGAAGCCGAATACAGGCGGCTCTTCGGATAGCGTCCTTTAACATCAGGGCTCTCTTCAAAACCGGCACAGCTCATCATTCTCCTTGAGCCATCTTCTCATTTCCCGGTGGTTGGGCATGGCTTTCTCCACCAGGGCCCAAAAACTCCCGGAATGATTCCTCTCGATCAGATGGGCCAACTCGTGAAGGCAAACATAGACCAGTACCTCATCGGGGGCAAAAAGCAGGCGGGTGGAAATATTGATATTTCCTTTGCCCGAGCAGCTTCCCCAGGTGTGCTTATTATGCTTAAACGATATCTTGTTAATTTTTTGCCTGAAGAACTTGCTGTTAAGGACTTCGATCTTTGCTTTTAGCCACGGCAGCCTTTCAGCCGCAACCAAGCGGCTTATGAGTGCGGATATATGCCTGTCTTCTTCTTCCTGGTTGAGATACGAAGATATCCTGAGACGAATGGTACTGCCTGTTATTTCTCCTGAGCTGCCTTTATTATTCGTGTATTCGATTCTCAGTCGGTACTGCCGGCCTCTTATTTTGATAAGATCGCCGTCGCGGTAGGTCTTTGCGGTCCGGGGCCTGAACCTGTCCGGATTCTTCTTAACGGTTTCCCTGGCCCAGTCGGTAAGCTTCTCAATGTGATGCACTTTCTCAGGATGGCTGAACCGGGCGGGGATACGAATATAAACGGCTTTCTTGCCGATAGAAGCGCGGGCGGTTTTTCGCTTCTCGAAATATATTTTAACCGGGACTCTCAATCCATTCGTTTCTATAAACTCCGCGCTCATCCATTCCCCCGGTTGAATACGATCATAGATGTCTTCAACGAGTATCTAGCGGGCCCGAATCCTGACCTCACTCATGATTGAGAGGCCCGTTAAATATAAAATTAACATGCCGGGAGACTTTACAATCCGCCATTTTTCAGGTTCCGGCTGATTTTGTATTGGCTCTTTCAAAATATTTATCCTGTTTGGTGTCTCAGCGTTTACTATGATATATTATAACAGCCTCAAATACAACTGACGGCGGGCCGGAATAATAGATTATAAATTGAGAGATAAAATCGGACTATCCCCTTGACAGAAACCCTCTTTAATATTACGATTTCCTAAAACGTAATACGGGAGTCAAGCCATGCACATTCCCGATGGTTTTGTCAGCGGAGAGATCAACACGGCCGGCTACGTTATTTCCGCCGCAGTCGGCGCTCTGGCCTTGGCCAGGGCCAGGAATGACCTTGGAGACCGGCAGATTCCCCTGCTGGGCATTACCGCGGCCTTCGTCTTTGCCGCCCAGATGCTTAACTTTCCCGTTGCAGGAGGAACCAGCGGCCATTTTCTGGGCTCTCTGCTCACCGCCGTTATGTTGGGACCACTCAATGCTTTCCTGGTAAATACCGTGGTCCTAACGATCCAGTGCCTTCTGTTTGCCGACGGCGGGTTAACCGCCCTGGGTACCAATATCTTCAACATGGGCCTTATCGGGGGGATCGTGGCCTACTGTATCTTCCTGGCTTTCAAGTCGATCCTTCGCCGGAATAGAAGGGGCTTTTTGGCCGCTTCGGCCATCGCCTCCTGGCTTTCAGTAGTGCTGGCTTCCGCCTCCTGCGCCGTCGAGCTTGCCCTTTCCGGCACTTCCCCTCTTAGAGTCGTCCTGCCGGCCATGGTGGGCGTGCATAGTCTGATCGGCATCGGGGAGGCAGTGATAACCACGGTAGTCATTTCCATGGTTCTGACCTCACGGCCCGACCTGCTTGCTTCGAGATTAGAGGCGAAATGATGAACCGGATCTGGACCTTTGCCCTGGCCGGACTTTTAGTTTCTTTGATCCTGGCGACCCTTATCTCTCCTTTTGCTTCTTCCTCACCCGACGGGCTGGAAAAGGTAGCCCTGGACAAGCGTTTCCTGGTCCAAAGCGAGGGAAAGACGGTCTGGAAATTATCGCTCATCGCCGATTACCTGATGCCGGGAATTAAAAACGAGGCTTTTGCCACCGGACTGGCCGGGCTGGCGGGCACGCTGCTGGTCTTCGGCACAGCCTTAGGGATCGGCCGGCTGATATCGAAAAGGAGCAGGAAAAGCAGTTGAACCATGATTTTTTAGAGCGCTATACCGGGCTCTCAAGCCCAATCCACAAGCTGGATGCCCGGACCAAGATTATTATCTTCTTCCTTTTCATCGTGATCTGCGTTACCACTCCGCCCACCGCTTACCCGGTTTTTCTGGGCTATTTCAGTTTTATCTTACTCACCGCCGCGCTCTCCGCGGTCCCTTTTACCTATATTTTCAAACGCTCCCTGGTTGTGATTCCCTTTGTAGCCTTTGTGGCAATTTTCCTGCCTTTCTTGAAAACAGATACCGCCGGGGTGACCTATCGCCTGGGCCCTGGTAATCTGGAAGTCTCCCGTTCCGGGCTCCTGGTGCTCTGGAATGCACTGGTTAAATCCTATATCTCCGTAATCTCCGCCATCCTGCTCGCCTCCACCACGCCCTTCCCCAAGCTCCTTCACGGCCTGGAGCAGTTAAGACTTCCCCACCTCTTCATCACGCTTACCGGTTTTACCTATCGCTACATCTTCGTGCTGGTAGATGAAGTGCGGCGGATGAAACGCGCCCGCGATTCACGCTGCTTTGGCGGGAAGTGGATCTGGCACACTCAGACCATAGGGCGGATGATCGGGACCCTGTTCCTGAGAAGCTATGAGCGGGGCGAACGGATCTACATGGCCATGCTTTCCCGCGGCTTTGAGGGTGGGACAGCCAGGCGGGGGATGACCAGGCTCATGGCGAAGGATTATCTTTCAGCCGGGGCCTCCCTCGCCTACCTGATGGCTTTAAGGTTGGCCATCCTTTGAAAGTCAGGCCGTTGATCCGGATTGAAAGCCTCTCCTACAGCTATCCCGATGGAACGCAGGCCCTGGACAGGGTTTCATTCAATATTTTTGAAAATGAAAGAGTGGGATTGATGGGACCCAATGGAGCCGGTAAGTCCACCCTGATTCTCCACCTAAACGGCATTATCCGGGGAAACGGGGCTGTTACCGTCCAGGGAATGAAAGTGGAAAAGAAGAATCTGAAGGTCATCCGGCAAAAAGTAGGACTGGTCTTCCAGAACCCGGAAGACCAGCTTTTCTGCCCCCGGATCTTCGATGATGTGGCCTTTGGCCCACGTAATCTGAACATCTCCGAAGAGGAGGTGCGCCGGATAGTGCTGGAGAGCCTGGAATCGGTCGGGCTTTCCGGGTTCGAAGAGAGAAGTTCCGGCCACCTCAGCATAGGCGAGAAGAAAAGGGCCGCCGTTGCCACGGTATATGCGATGCAGCCGGACATCCTGGTTTTCGATGAGCCGGCGGGCAGCCTGGACGCAAGGGGCAGGAGGGAGATAATCCGGCTTTTAAAAAACTTGAAAAAAACTCAAGTCATAGTCAGCCATGACCTGGAGCTGGCCCGGGAGCTGTGCGACCGGATCATTGTGCTCTACGAGGGCCGGAAAGTGGCCGACGGAAAAACGGAAGCGGTTTTTAGCGATGCGAAGAACCTTGAATCCTGGGGCCTACTAGGACAGTAACTCGATCCATAACCGGTAGAATCAAAAAACATATTCAGGCGAGTAGATCCGGAGTAAGCATCCAACTCAATTTCCAGCCTGTATCGTCCCTTACCAGGCAAACTATTCCTGCATTCCGGAAGCGAATCATATCCCTTGTTTCATCCCCGGAGAGCAAAATGGAAGCGAGGCGATTGAGATAAGGTAGATGGCCCACAATGGCGATATTATTTTTTTTAGTCTTTTCAATCTTCTTTTTAACGGGGGAAATATCATCACCAGGCCCTAAATTGGTATGGGTTATGAGCCTGTTCTTCAGGCCGAGGGAAGCAGCCAGGATCTCCGCGGTCTGTTCCGCTCTCTTTTTTCCGCTGTGCCAGATCACGTAGATCTCGGGCTTCAGTCTGCTGAAAAAATCAGAGATCCTTTCCATAGTTTTTTTGCCGCTCTCTGTCAGGCCTCTTTCCGGATCCTTTTCTTTGCTTTTTGCTTCGGCATGCTGAATAAGGTAAAGATACATAAGGCCTCCTTATCTATAGAATCTTTGTCTCGCTCATGATTCCAGGAATAACCCCTTTCCTTTCGCAATAACTTGCCCGTCACCGTTGTAAATCCAACCCCGGGTCTCGACTATCCTGGACTTTATTTCCTTGATCTTTCCCTTTACTTTCACAGATTCCCCAGCTGCAACCGGTTTGAGGTAGCGGACCGTTATCTCCGCGGTAACGGACAGCTTTTTCCCGCTCACACAGGCATGGGCCATCGTTTCATCGAGAAGCATGGCTAAAAAACCGCCGTGGACCATACTCCGCCAGCCGGTAAAATAGGCGGGGATCTCACACATGGTTTCGGCAGTGCCTTTTTCCGGATAGGAAAAGAGGAGCTTGAGCCCCCTGTCATTTTCTTTACCGCAGCAAAAGCAGCGGTCATCATTTACTGCTTTATTTTCCATGTCTAATCATCCTCATACTTTCCGGTCAAATGAGCTGGAGATTCTTCAGCTCTTTAGATATTTTTTGCTCATCCACCGGTTTGACCACATAGCTTGTGCATTGAGAGGCAAAGGCGGTATTGATATTATCAAAATCACTCAAGGCGGAGATCATGATTATCTTGACCCCTTCCGGATCGAATATTCCTTTTTCCCTCTCGATCTTACGGATATTTTTCAATACGTCCTGGCCGTTCATTTTAGGCAGCATTATGTCCAGACAGATCAAATTATAGGGATTATTTGAGAGAGCCAGGTTAAAGGCCCTTATGGCCTCCATTCCATCGGCTGCCTCGTCGACATCTCCATGAGGTTCAAGAATTGCCTTTAATAGTTCCCGACTGGTCAGCTCATCATCGACTATGAGTATTTTCATCGGCAGCCCCCCTTTTACCCGGAATACTTTGCAATGCCGTTTATGGATAAAATTTCTCCGAAATACATCCGGTGATAGTCACCCTTTGGATAGTTTTTCTGGATCCCATTCTCCAGAAAGCGCTCCGGCTTGAAATCGTCAAAGTAGATTTTCCGGCACTCAATGATGAGCTCCGCTTCATCAAAGCCGGGAGCTGCAATTTTCCCGGAGGCTATGGGCGTGAGGCCGCATTCTTTTATCTTATCCACGTCCCGGCCGGATTTGCTGCCGCAGAACGACAGCTTATCCTTGTACTGCGGCGGGAAAAGACAGAGAGTGAAACTCGAATATTCCTCCATAAACCGGTAGGTATACCGGTGTGGACGGACCACCGCCATCACAAAAGGCTTGCCCCACATGGCTCCTATGCTTCCCCAGGCCACTGTCATCGTGTTGAACCTGCCCAAACCGAAGTCCCCGGCGGTTAATAAAAACCAGTCTTTCTCCCAGGCCCGGTAGGCAAGCAGAATAAAATCTTCATTATTAATCCGGCGTCTTTTCATACAGCCAATCTCCTAAGTTGAATAATATTCTTCCAGCAAAACGAAAAACACTTTAGCCGGGCGCAAAACCGGAAATATCTGCTCGAGCGCTTTCAATTGCATTTCCGCCCTGTCTTCACCGAATATCAGCTTGATTGCTTTTTCATATTCATATGGGGAATAGCGAAAAACATCTTTTAACAGGCTCATCCTGGCGGTCTTTTCCTGGAGAGCCCTAAAGATATTCTTATAATGCTTTTTCGGGTGTTGATAACCTTTTTTCCCAATTTCTTTATATTTCTCCCAGATTGTTTTTATGAAATCACTGAAGCTGTACAGATGTATTCTGTCCAACTCAAGGCTCAAGGCGGCGCACTCCGCCAGAGCTGTCAGCGGAGTAAAATAACTTTTCATTTCCCTGGGAAGTATCCGGCGTATGCTTTTGATAATATTTTCGTCTTTGTCTTTTACCAATTTTCTATATTGGGCAATAACTTTTTTACTTAAGAGCAGTTTCGTTAGACTCTTCACTATTCTTTTGTCCGCCGAATAAAAATATTTCATACCGTCAATCCTGCCGAAGACCTTCAGGGTGTCAAGATAACCGAGCATCATAAAATCATTTATAAAAGCTTGGGAAAACTCCAAAACGCTCCCCATGACAATGCTGTTTTTTATATAGATCGTTTCCGTTCCTATTATGTCCGGTCTTTTGCTGATTCCGGGGCCGGAGATATCGACTATGATGATCCGCCTATAACCCCTCTCCCTGGCCATCGAATAGGGCAGATTATCATAAACGCCCCCGTCAATAAACTGTTTTCCCATGATCTTTGTCGTCTTAAAACCTGGAAAAGAGGCGCTGGCCAGCAGGTAGTCGCATAATAATCCCTCCCGGATATCTTCCAGGAACAACTTTTGAGGCTTCAGGTCGCTGAGCCGGTAAGTGACCAGACCGAAATCCACCTCTGATCTTCTAACCTTCTCCTCATCTACATGGGCTTCCAATAGCTCTTTCAGCGGCCGGGTATCGAAACCCACATTCTTAAAGATACTCTTTCTCAGCTTATTGATAAGAGGAATATTTTCTCTAACCAGATGGAATTTGCCTTCCTTAATGAGCTTCGCCGGAATGGAAACTATCTTTTCCAGGCTTATATTATCCCAGAGCTCGACTGCTTTTTCAAAATCCTGCTGGACTATTAAGGCCCCGTTCAAGGCTCCCACGGAGGTACCGATTATGGCGTTAAAGCTGATTCCAAGCTCTCTGAAGGCCTTCCAGGCCCCGATTTGAAAAGCGCCCTTTGCGCCTCCTCCGGCCAGAACCAGGGCATACTTGCCGGGCAAATCCAATTTCCCCTCCATTTCGATCAGTTTATATCAGAAAGCACACCATGCTCAATGGACCATCATCCCGGCCTGATGGACTATCTCCAACACGAGCTAAAAATGAATGATCGGGAGATAGAGAAAGAGTACAAGATCTGGAGAGCTTTTACCGGGAGCCGGACCCCTTGAGTTTTTCCCCGGTTTCCTCGAAGCCCTGGCCCGTCTGGGAGGCTTTAAAGACTTTTGGCTTAAAGGCGGAAGAAGCCCTCATTGTGGATGACCTTAAACCTGGCGTCCTGATGGCCCGGTCGACAGGCGTTCAGGCAGCGGGGGCCGGCTGGAGCCACAAGATTCCCGTTATCCGGGAATTCATGATAGAAAATTGCCTTACCTTTTTTGAGGATGTTGAGGATTTTAGTAATTTCATTCTTATCTGAAATCTTTCTTCCAGTCCAGGTGATCATCACTATATCCCCTCTTTGGACAATAACCAGTAGGACCTGCGAAAGATACGACGAGAAAGCAGGCCAGCGCATTATCATGGATGATTTTACCAGGCCGGTTTCTAATAGGTTCGTAACCGTATTCGCCTCACCTTTCGTAACGGCGCCCACGGATCGCAACGGTATTAAGGCGATTAATGGCTGATCCTGGGCGAAATGTGATTATTGGAATGATATGCTTTTCCCCCTATTATTTTTGTAAATATTCGGTCTGTAGAAATATAGAGATAACTTAAGTGCCATCTTATTAGCAATATCTTCTCGCATTTGGATGATTTTTTGCGACAATAGATCATTATAACTTTTGTTTCTTACGCTGAAGCACTTGGAAAAATCAACAATAGCACCATCATCGAAAGGTATGAGAATATTGGGTTCAAGGTAGAAATATTTAAGATAGCTGTAAGTCGAGCTTTCATCAATAATATTGCTTTGCTTCAGTTCCTCGACTTTCCGTGGATCAGTTGCTTTATTGATATCGCGGAGAGGTGCAAGAATTATACTTGTTAACTTTATATCGTTTAAAGGATCAATTTCACATGAATGTGACAGTATGATGGCTGGTCGGAAATCAGGAGGTTTTGAGATAAACCATCCAGTTCTAGTGTTATTACTTACCATGTAATTGATCGTAGACAGATTGATTGCTCCTGGTACGTGAACTTCTGAAATAATGTCCCCTTGTCTTAAGACATTTCTTTCTATCTGATCTTCAGGAAGATACATCCGTTACTCATCCAGGTTGTCATCAATAAGTAGACTATCAGACCTATCCTCAATATTCCGGTTTAGATATTGGAGATCGCGATAAGAATGACCAATACCCTTATCTGGAGAAAGATCAGCAATATACACGGAATCAAAAGGATTATCCGAACTTGCAGATGATTCTACTTGTCCTTTTAGCAACGAATCGAAGATCATACCTTCAATAACCTCCTTCAGATAGTCCTCAAACTGAGGATTTCCGATTACTGCATCAAGCACCCAGGATCGAGCTACGCTATCCCTAGTATCTCGGTAGCGTCTAAAATCGATAATCTTATTCGAAGAGACAGACTCGAGATAAGGCCAATCGTTCGTTTCTGCAGGATCACCCATATTTATAAAATACCTCTTAAATTAGTAGTATCAGGGATTTGCTCAACGGTTGAGCTAATCTCCTCCATGATAGCAGAGAAATCTGCTACAAACCCACGTTTATCTGGTGAAGGTTTGTTGTTTACATCCACAACGATTAGTAGCCCAGATTCGCTAAGGTCTGCATCTTCCTTCTCCAGCCGTATATGGCTGCCTGGCTTAACACCGGGTGGAATCTTGAATTGAAGCGATTCATAACCAGAGATGGTAAAAGTTATATAAAACTGACCCTCTTGAAAGCCGTACTGTAGTTGAAAAGCCGAGAGATCCCTTTGTTTTCTTGAGACATTAACAAGTTTATCAAAAACTGGCTCTGCCAACTTTATTGATGGAATATGCCTCTCTTTAGAAGGAAACTGAACATTAGTGATAACACCCGTCCACTGATAACCCTTCTTCAGGTGATCAAGAAAATCAGCTATACCCTCAACTATGTTGTACGCGAAACTAAGTGACTTTGAAGGGTGTGACGAAATGTGTGTAGGAACATTAATAACAATATCATAACGGACTAAACCGATATTGAGCAAAAAGTTCTCGGTTCGCACAATTATGCGTGGAGCTTCAGGAGGGGCTGCCTGTGGCACATTAAGAACTTGCACCTTACCACCATATTTTTCCTGCACTCGTTTCGCTTCGCTGCCAGCAGACAAGACTAAATCTTCATCTAATTCAAATTCCGCCACGGCCTGTATTTTTTCTATTTTGGTCACTTAAAATCGCCTATAATAACTGGATAACATCTATATTGTACAATATATACCTGGCTAAAGAAAATCTCAATACTATCTACAATAGCTTGAAAAAGCCCACGGTAGCCATTTCGCCTCAGCTCAATTACTGATAGTAGAACTTATATCAACGGATAGCCAGGAAGTCAAAAAACGAGGAGAAAATTATCTATCACGATATGTGGAAAAAGGGTATTCCGGGACCCGCTTAAAAGGAAATAATCCGCTTCAAAGACAAAAGGCTGGTCTGTTTGATGATCCTGATTTTTAGCGAGGGACAGGTGATAGATCATCTGGTCATTGGGAGCCAGGTATTGGGGAACATCATCGGCGGCACGCATCCAGGCAATAATGTGCATTAACCTATCCCAGGGCACAGGACAGAAAAAGGAGTAGTAATTGAGGAACTTATAGGTGTGGGCCAGCGCCGGCTACACATACTTCCCTTCCAGGATAAGCTTTCTGGCGATTACCGGAGAAGCGGAGGAGTTGGAATCATCTGCCGAAAGGACGGCATCGCCACATGACCTGTGTGATCTTAGCGATTTTGTTCCTGCTCAGGCTGCGTCTGCAGTCAAAAAAAACTCCCATGCTAACCTTTCCTCAGGCCCAACGACTGGTTGTTGCCTCCTTTAGCGAACAGGAACTCAAAATGATAAAAGCTATAGAGATACTCAAGTACAATACTCGAAGGAACCATTATTTCGATCTAAGGCCGCAGCAAGCCTTAATTTTGACTGTTCAGGACGGTGATTACCTTCGCTTTCCTGAGCACGGTGTTTTGCCGCCTGTCGATGTATCCGGTTTTCACTACGGAGAGGATCGTTTCATTTTCCATATCCACCATCTCTTTTGTTCCAACAACCTCGCAGTATTCCATCTCAGCCATGTTGTCCGGGAATTCTAGCGGAAATGTCTGATTTGCCTCGAGAAATCGAATAACTTTCCTTTGGATGGATCTGATATTCTTGACCAGTATCCTGGCGGTCTTGTCAAAACCTCCCTCCTTCTCCTTTATATTTTCATTGAGATTTTCAAACGCATCCAGAATCTCAAAGAGATGGAGATCCCGCTCTCTTTCCCTTGTTCTATAGGCCTGTTCCTGTTCTTTCAGGGCCGTGGACAGCTCATTGATCTTGAGCTGAAATTCAATAAATCTTTTCTTAAGAAATTCTTTCTCCTCTTTCACGAACCTTCTCCCTGAACAGGGTGATACTCCAGGTAAGATTCTGTTGTGAGCTCCGCCGGCTGCGACAGATTCAATTGACCTTGAAGTGTTTTCACATCAATAAAGTCCAGGAATTCATGGGCCGCTTTGGAAATTGTACTCATCAGTGCTTTCTGGGCAATAGCTATTTCCTTGACGGTGTATATTTTCTCTCTCATGGCCCGGGCCGCCGCCTGAATGATGTCGCTCTTCCCGGCTCCCCGTTTTACATCCAATACCTTGTAGGGATTCATCATTATTACCTCGATTAAAGCCTTCGTTGTTTCATGTTTATCCTGTTCAGAAGGGGATGCGACGCATCTACCCTGGAGCACCACCCGGCCAGTTTGTTCAGCAGGAGCAGCTTTTCCCGTCTATCCAGCATCATCGCATCGAGGTCTTGAAAAATATCGTTGATAAACTCAAAAAAACTCTCCCGTACTTCCCGGTGCTCGGATTCTGCCGCCAGCCGGCAGGCTTTGCCCATCTTATGGTTATTCATCGCTTTGAACAGTTCCTCAATTTCCAGATCAAGTTGAAGATTATCGAGTGTACCGCCGGCAAGTTCATTTTCCGGATTGAGCTCCAGCGCCTTTCTTGCCGTTGTCGCCAGCACTTTGAGGCTAATCTGGTCCGCATTGTACATGAGGACGCTCCGCCTGGTCATAACCAGGGATAGTGTATCTGCGATTCCCTTCGTCGGCCTTCTGGAGTGGATATCGCTCAAGACTTTCTCGTATCGTTGCAGCGCATCCAGTTCATGGCATTGCACAGCCTGATCGATGAGCTCCTGTTCATACGCCGGCTCTTTCTCGAAAAGAATAGCGGATGACCGGAAATACCGTTCAGGGGTTTCTTTACCCGTGTCCAGGCAATGCATCCCGTAAGCAAACTTTACCCGCTCCACGCCGTAGCCGGTAAACTCAGAATCGATTGCGCCGGGGAGACCGGGCAGGGCTTTCTCATATTCTCCGGTTTCAATATAGAACAGGCTGCTCGCAGCAGCCGAATAGTAGCTTCCCGCCGAAAGATAGCGCCTTTCATCTGAAAAGAAATCCCGGTTGTTCTTGATCAAGCTGAGTATCCCGGAAGTCAATCCACAGGCCTCGGCGAATACCGGAGTACGGATTAGATGGGAAAGCTCCTTCCGTTTCCCGACAAGAGCATAGAGGTCTTCAATCAGTTTCTTTTCCACATTCCAACAGGCCAGGACCTTTTTTGCAAGAATGTTCCCCGTATTATTGTACTTTTTTATCAGCTCTTCGGCTTCCCCGGCCAACACCTTTCGCACCTCGTTTCTCAGTTCGTTCCCGGAAGAGAATTGCGCTGCTATTTCAGGATCGTATATGGCCGACAGCCAGTACATCCTCAGGCCGGTTAGATATTCTGCAGAAAGCTCAGCCAGTTTGTAGAAAACTTTTGCATATAAAGCCAGAAGATGCGCATCCATCCGTTCAGGGTAAGGGAGGAGCAGTTCTCTTATATCTTCGTACCGTTCCTCCTCCCACAATCGATCGATCAGCGCATACTTACAGTATTCCACCAGGTCTCCGATGCTGTCCCTTCCCGCCGAATCCCGGAGGTATTTTCCTTCCTCTAAGATCCGCTTACAATCCCCGCCACTATCAAAACGCCGATGGAGATCCGCTTCCAGGAAGTTCCGGACAGACTCCTTTTGCTTTATAAAGCCACTGTCCCTGGATTCGATGGAATCCCAGACTTTCAGGCACTCGTAATACCTGCCGGCGCCGGCCAGGGCAAATCCGTAATCGTATTGGAGCCCCTGATCCGGCAGCATCTCTGCCTGCCACTGCTCTCGCCGAGGAGAGGTTGACGGGATACGCCTGAGTGCAGAGGCCGCCTCGCTGTGTTTCCCTGCCCTGATGAAGCAACAGGCCTGCTTAACAATGATGTCTTCTCGCGCCCGGCCGGCAAGAGCCTTCCCGTACAGATCGGCAGCCCTCTCGAAATGCCCCGCGGCTTCAGCATCCCTCGCATCCTGAAAGGAATCACGCTGCGCCAAATTTTCTTTTAATTGATCTATTCTCTCCTTAAGCCGGTCTTCGCCGCCGATAGCATAAGCTTCCTCAAAGCACCGGAGGGCCTTCCGGATATTTTTTTTACCCAGGTGCCTTTCCCCCCTTTTTATCAGATCCTTTAGCCGCAGCCTCCTCATCTCTTTTTTGCATATATTGATTTTGTCGCGAATATCATCTCGCTGTAATACACAGGCGGCCTTCTCAAACTCTCTTAGGGCCACCAGGTAGTTCTCCCTGCTAAAAAACTCCTCGGCCCGGGCAAGTATGGATTCTGGACTTTGCGGCTTTTCTTTCATCTACTACTTCAAGAGTATTTTAATGGTCTCCCCGGCTTTTAGCTGCAAATTGGGATTGATCTCGAAGATCAGGTTTACAAACTTTTCAGTCTTGTAAAACTTCACGGCTAAAGACTCAAGGGTGTCACCTTTTTTTACTGTGTAGTCAAAGTAAGTTTTATCCCCTTCCCGTACAACGATCCCGGCGTATTCATCCTCTGCTCTACCAGAATTATTGAGAATTTTGATCCGGCTTCCTTTCCGAAGGGCATAAACTTCGAGCTGGGTATTGTGCTCGAGCAAGACCGGATAATACCGGCCTGAACCATAGTACAGTTTCGCTATGTCCCACAAGGTGTCTCCCTCCTTGACGCGATAGAGCCAAAAATCCAACTGCTTCGGATCTCCTTCTGCCGGCTCTCCCTCAGGTGACACATCGAGATGAATCGCCCCTGACGACGGACGGTTTTGCATTAGATCTTCCAGTGTTGTAACCATAGCGGACTGGTAATGCCTCAATAGAATCTCATACCGCCTGAACCAGTAAAACTGAAACCCAATGATAGTTATTATCACGCCGATAAATAGGATGACGAAAGCCCATGCAGGAACCCTCTTCTCCCGTGCGTTCTCTTCTCCGACCGTTTCGTCGGGGAGGGAGCTCAAAACCTTAAAGCAGCTTAGGTCAGCATCGCACTGGGGACATCTGTCCTCATCGGAAGAAATAGATACCAGCCCGCATATTGGGCAACCGATCTCGTCTTCCATCTACCTGGCGATATCCTTGTAGATCACGTTCTTCTTGGCCTCATGGGCATCTACGATTGCGTAGACTTCCGGCATGATTTCGTTGATCAAGGAATTCGCTTTTTTCGGGTCACCCTTCTCGATGGCCTTTAGGATGTTCCTGATAAACTGGAAGAATCTGGGCGCCTTTGAGGGGTTGGAATACATACAAAACTCACCGGCCTTATTTATATCCATCAATATACTAACTACACCGAGCTTTTTAGCAAGGACCCGATTAAGGTCATCGAGAGCTTTGATATTGTCCTCGTAGGTTCCCTCCTCATCCATCTCTTCCAGGCGCTTTACTTTCTTATCTAATTCTTTGCGAGTCTCAGGGGGAATGGCCGGACCAAAGTTCTTAATAGCCGTCTTAGCGTAAAAAATAGTGGGCTTACTGCTGCGATCCTTCTCCGCCATTTTCCGGGCCTTTTCGATTTTCCGCTCTGCCAGCTCATAGAGTTTCTCATCCACCTCGTCCGTTTCGGAATCGATTACCCGATTGATGTCCTTTATGGCGGATAAGGTACGATGAAGCAGATCGATCATGACATACCTGGAGTACTTCTTACGATTGGCCTCGTTAACGGTCTCTTCCAGGGACAGATAAAGCTTCTCGTCAGCTTTGCCCCTGGACAGATTCTTTGAAAGCTGTATCTCCGGATGTTCCTTCATGGCGGCGGTGACCTCGCTGAGATTATTCTCATCGATTTTCAGGGTAATCGCCACATGGAGGGAGTCTTCCCTCTCTCTCGGGTCAAGCCCCAGCCAAAGGTCACCGATAGATTCCTCTCGTTCATTCACCAGGTTATAAAACTTCATGTGGACCAGTTTCTGTTCAGGATGTACCAACTTGAAGACCTCGGTCTTTTCACAGGGCAGAGGAGTGTTTTTTTCAATAAACAGGTATCTCTCGTCATTCTCCAGACGGATGGTGTAGTCATGGGCAGCGGAATGTACAATATCCACAACTCCCTGTTCGATAGTGTATTTTTCCAGATCGTATCCGCAATCCTTGCAAACCTTATCTGTCTGGGGCACTTCTTTACCGCATTCGGGGCATTCGAATGTATCCGAGAGCCGGTGGCTCAGGATCGCCGCCCCCTCCGCAATGGCGAGCATTGGTCTTTCGTGGACCAGCACCTTTTGCGCGACGAACTCCCTCTTGAGCGCTTCCGCAACACTCGGAATTTGTGAACTTCCCCCCACCATGAGAACTCTGCTGATAAGGTCGGGGGTGAAGTCTATACTCTCAAGCATCTCCCGGGTGAGCTTGATGATGACCTCAACCGTGGGAGCGATGATCTCATCGAAACGCTCCCTTGTCAGCTCCACTTCAACATCGATACTGTCACCATCACTATCTTTCAAGACCCCCGGTATCTCGATACAGGTCTTCTCATCGGTACTCAATCGAATTTTGGCCTGTTCCGACCCGGCTTTCAGTTCTCCCAGAAAACGGTTCCTGGTTATCTCCTTCTGGCTCTCGATGAACTCTTTTATATTATCGATTCGGTATTCTCTGGCCGTCTCGCTTAATACATAATCGGCAATAAGGTTGTCGATGTCCACTCCGCCGAGCCACATGTTCCCCCCTTTGCCGTGTTCGATGAACTGCCCCCCGCTGACGGTCAGCACAGAAAGGTCAAAAGTGCCGCCTCCGAAATCGAAGACGAGAACCGTTTCCGCATCATCCCCTTTGACTGCATCCACTCCGAAAGAAATGGCGGCTGCCGTGGGCTCAGGCAGGAGCCTGCGGACCTTGAGTCCCGCCAGAACCGCAGCGGTTCTGGTGGCGTGTTTCTGCTTGTCGTTGAAATAAGCCGGAACAGTAATTACGGCATACTCTACCCCATCGTCAAGGGCCTGTTCTGCATCCTTGCGGATTTTTTTCAGTATTTCGGTGGATATTTCCTCAGGAGTATACTCTTTCCCAGCCAGGATAACGGCCAGGCTGTTTTCTGACCCCCTGGAGTGAGGCCTGATTTCATAAGGCAGCTTTTGATCCGCCAGAATGTCTTGTATATCTTTATCCTGGTAGTTTCTTCCCATAAGACGTTTAACGGCCAGAATAGTGTTCTTTGGATCCTGCTTTATCCATTCCAGGGCATGTTTGCCCACCACAAACTCCGGTTTTGAAGTGGGACTTTTTTTATTTTTAACCGTAACGCATGAAGGAGTAATAAAATCATCTTCTGCATTCTTCAGCACTTCTGTGCGAACTTTCTTTATCGCGCCTACAGAGTTGGTTGTTCCCAGATCGATTCCTATTGATTTAGACATCAGAATGTTTCCTCGCTTATTTATGAGATTGATAGAAAAAGTTATAGCGAGTACTGCCCGGAGAGTCAAGAATCATGACAGACAAAAGGGATTCATTCAAAAAGAATATCCCCGGATTGGAGCTCAGGGTGTTAGGGGAATGAGCCTGGACTTTAAACTGGTATATCGCTTCCGGGTCTTGTTGTTCTTGACCCCGATGGCCAGGGCTCTCCTGGTACCGACCATGACCACCAGCTTTTTGCCCCGGGTCACCGCCGTGTAGATCAGGTTACGCTGCAGGAGCACGTAGTGCTGGGTGAGAATGGGGATGATCACGGCCGGATATTCCGAGCCCTGAGATTTGTGCACAGAGATAGCATAGGCCAAAACAATTTCATCCAGGTCGGAAAAATTGTAGGTAACTTTTCTTTCCTCGTAAGAAACAATCACTTCCCGGAGGACCGGGTCGATCCTATAGATCCTGCCGATATCCCCGTTGAAGACCTCTTTTTCATAATTGTTTCTCACCTGCATGACCTTGTCGCCGGTCCTGAAGTTTTTGCTGCCACGGGTCACCTGGGCTTCGCCCGGATTAAGGGCTGCCTGCAGTTCCGTATTGAGGTTCCCGGCTCCCACCAGGCCCTTGTGCATGGGAGAAAGAACCTGAATGTCGATGGCGGGATCAAAACCGAAACGATGGGGTATGCGCTCCCCGGCGAGCTCCAGGATGATAGCCAGCACTTTTTCCGGGTCGCTCTGCTCGACGAAGTAAAAATCGCTTTCCCGTTCCGAGGTGTTAACGGAAGGAAGAATGCCGCTGTTGATCTTATGGGCGTTAACAACGATCCGGCTCTCCCTGGCCTGGCGGAATATCTCATTGAGCTCCACCACCGGCACGAGACCTGAGTCGATTATATCCTTGAGGACATTTCCGGGTCCGACCGAAGGGAGCTGGTTGATATCTCCCACCAGAATGAGCGCGGCTTCCTCGGGTACGGCTTTCAGAAGATGGTACAGCAAAACGGTATCGATCATCGAAGTCTCATCGATAATCAACACCCGGCAGTCGAGAGGATCTTTCTCGTCTTTCCGGAACCCTCCCTTCTGCACGCTGTATTCCAAAAGCCGGTGAATGGTCTTTGCCTCATGCCCGGTCGCTTCAGTCATTTTTTTAGCGGCCCTGCCCGTAGGCGCAGCCAGCTTGATCTTAGCTTCAAGGGAAGGAGCGGCAAATATTTTTATGACGGCATTTATTATGGTGGTCTTGCCCGTGCCCGGTCCCCCGGTAATAACCATGACCTTGCTCTCCAGGGCGCACTTCACCGCCTGGACCTGTTTTTGGGCCAGGGTGATTTCCAGCCGCCGCTGCACCCATTCTATTGCTTTGTCCGAATCGATCGGGCGGATCAATTTGGGAGCGGCCATCAGCCTCTTCAACCGGCCGGCAATACCCGTCTCACAGACATGGTATTTGGCCAGGTAGACCGCTTTCCCGTTTTTGGAAGGGTCCTCAATGATTACCCTCTTCTCTTTACCGACTTTGTCCAGGGCCCGGGTAATGATCTCCCTGTCGATCTCGAGTATCTCCCGGCATTTTTCCAGAAGCTGCTCGTGAGGGTAATAGACATGCCCCTCATCGGCGCACTGGTGGAGTATATAGATGATGCCCGCTTCGGCTCTCAATTCGGAATCCCTGGCAAAGCCCAGTTTTTCAGCAATTTTATCGGCCGTAATGAATCCGATACCGAAGATATCCATGGCCAGGCGGTAAGGGTTCTCCTTCAGGATGGCAATCGACCTGTTTCCGTACTGCTTGAAGATCCTGGCCGCATAACCCGGGCCCAGGCCGTGATCGTGGAGAAAGAGCATGACCCCGCGGATTTCCTTCTGCTCGTCCCAGGCCTGCCCGATCATCCGGATCCTTTTTTTGCCGATGCCCTCCACAACTGATAATTTCTCTATCTCCCGGTCGATTATATCGAGAGTCTGCTCACCGAACCGGCGCACGATTCGACCGGCCATTTCGGGACCAATGCCCTTAATCAAACCTGAACCCAGGTATTTCTCTATCCCGTAGGCGGTTGCCGGCACTTCGATCGAGTACTGCGCCACCTTGAACTGCTCGCCGTATTTGGGATGATTCGTCCATTCACCCTTCATCTTCAGAATCGTGCCCGGCGACGGGGACATGATATCTCCCACCACCGTTACCAGCCCGGTGCGGCCCGAGACCTTTACCCTGGCGATGGTGAAACCGTTATCCTCGTTCGCGTAGGTAATTCTTTCAATCTGTCCCTGGAGATCGGTGAGCATTAATTGTAGGAAATCAGTCCTTCCGCCTCTTGCTTTTATCCCTTATCTTTGGATTTCAGGAAAGCATCAACGGCCTCATCATTTATGTAGCCAAGCTCAATGGCAATCTCTCCAAACAGTCTGCCGGGTTCCACGCGCTGCTTTTTCAAGACCTTCTCAGCCTGTTGAGAGGTTATTGCTCCTATTCTGACCAGGAATTCGCCTATTCTTTCTTTTGAATTCTTTGGATCGCTCATATCAACCTCTCTCCTTTAATTATAATTGAATAAGTGATAATTAGTATCTATCATCACGGGAAATAAGACAAGGGAATTGCGGGGAAAATGCTGCCCTTTAA
>CAZERV010000007.1:0-11400 GCA_964514815.1 uncultured Spirochaetaceae bacterium
GGTTACCATTCAGTCTGGCATTTGCCGTTCCGCCCGATCCGGGGGCTAGATCTTTGAAAGTAGCGGTCGTTGTGCCTGCCAGCAGTACCGATCAAGGCTGGAACCAGATGGGTGCGGATGGTCTAAGAAAGCTAAAAGATAAATGGAACTTAACTATTGAGATTGCCGAGAATCAGGGATACGGTGATATCAAGCCGGTTCTTCGTGATCTTGCCAGAAAAAGATTTGATCTCATTATATCCCATGCTTCCGGATACCAGACCGTTACGCCTGAAGTAGCTGCAGAAAAAGATATAAGAGTGGCCATTGTTGAAAACCCGGGAGCTATTAAACGCGGATTGGTTTCTAACTATGAGGGTGAAGCTCAGAAAGGTGCGTATCTGGCTGGCATTTTGGCAGCAAAAATGACCAGAACAAAAATCATAGGGATTGTTGTTTCTGCTGAAGTGCCCGATTGGAATAGAATGACCGCTGGATTTATGGAAGGTATTTACTCTGTGAATCCGAAGATTAAGTTACTGTATAGTGTTATTGGCGAAGCAGCTTATGAAGATGCTGTCGGGGGAAAGCGAAATACAGAGGCACAGATTGCTGCCGGCGCCGATGTGATTTTTGGTATGGGTGATGGCGCTTCTTTTGGGATTATGAAAGCCTGTGAAGAAAATAAAGCAAAAGACGGTGGAAAGGTTTGGTTTATTGATGTTATCGGGGATAAACAGAACATCGATAAAAAGGGAATATTGCTGGCTTCGGTGTTGTGGAACTTTGATGTTGTTTATGAAATGATGTTGATTGACATCTATAATGGTACTTTCGGAAAAAATTACATTCAGACACTGGAAAATGGTGGTATAGAGCTGGCAGTTTATAAAGATATTCCTGCCCCAGTTAAAGCAGCGATGGAAAAAGCAGAACAGGGCATTACAAGTGGAAGAATAAAAGTTTCCAATGTTCCTGCTACCCGGGACATAAAGGCAATGAAGAAGAGGCTCTTCAGATAACAAAATGAAGGGTGGATGTTTTCTAAAAACTTCCACCCTTCTTGTAAAAAAGGGAAAGGTCAAAAAAATGGAGAGAGTTTCTGAAACTGTTGTTGAAATGAGAGGAATTACGAAAAGGTTCAATGGATTAATTGCCAATAATAATATCGAGTTAGATTTAAAAAAAGGTGAAATTCATGCTCTGCTGGGAGAGAATGGTGCCGGCAAGACTACTTTAATGAATATCCTTTCCGGAATGTACCAGCCCGATGAAGGTGAAATTTATATAAATGAGAAAAAAGTCAAGGTTGCCTCTCCGGAAGAGTCTTTAAGGTTGGGTATTGGGATGGTTTATCAACATCTAACACTGGTGCCTACTCTATCAGTATTGGAAAATATTTTTCTGGGTACAAATAAAAAATTTCTTCTTCCTAAAAAATATGCTGAAAAAAAAGTGAAAGAAATTGCAGAGAATTACGGGCTGTATGTTGATCCCAATGTGAAAATATGGCAGCTATCTGCAGGAGAGCAGGAGAGGGTTGAGATTGTTAAATTATTTTATCGTGGATCAGATATCCTCATTCTCGATGAGCCAACGTCGGTTCTCGCACCATTGGAAGTTGAGGATTTCTTTAAAGTATTAAAAAGTATGACTGAGGCCGGTAAATCGGTTATTTTTATTACTCACAAGCTAGAAGAGGCTTTAAGCATAAGTGATAGAATAACAATATTGAGACAGGGAGAGAAAGTAGGAGAAATCGATTTGAAAGCCGGCGCCGGAAAAAAGGAGAGAGAACATATAAAAGAAAAAATTGTAAAAACAATGTTTAAAGAAGCAAAATTTGTTGAAGGTATAAAAGAATCGTTAAAAGAAATCTCAGATAATATAGTTTTAACCTTAGAAGGGGTAAGCGCTAAAAATGATAGAGGCGTAGATGCATTAAAGCGGGTTTCTTTTTCTCTGCATGAAGGGGAAGTCTTTGGTGTTGCCGGTGTAGATGGGAATGGTCAGAAAGAATTGGCAGAGGTAATTGTGGGGCAGCGTAAAGTTAATTCAGGAAAAATTACTCTTAATGAATCTGATATAACAAATAAATCTATTAAGTTTATTAATGCGAGGGGTATTTTTTATGTAACTGACGATAGAATGGAGGAAGGTAGTGTAGGTAATTTTAGTGTATCTGAGAATGCTATCTTTCGTTGTTATAAAAAAGAACCTTTTTCTAAAAAAGGAATACTTTTAAATATGGGTACAATCAAAGGATACGGTGATGAACTAATTAAAAATTTTTCCATCAAAGCACCAAATGCAGATGCATTGGTAAGAACTTTATCTGGTGGAAATATTCAAAAATTAATATTGGCAAGAGAGTTTTCTGAAAAACCGGTGGTTCTCGTTTGCAATAAACCCACTCACGGTTTAGACGTGATGACAACCCGGTTTATTAGAAATGAATTAAAAATGCGAAGCCGGCGGGCAGTCTCAGTGATATTAATTTCTTCAGACCTGGATGAAATAATGGAAGTAAGTGATCGAATAGGGGTTTTATTTAAGGGAGAATTTATAGATATTTTGCCTAATAAGGGGATTGTCAAGGAAGAAATTGGAAAATTAATGTTAGGGATACAAAATAGAGGAAACAGCTGATGAAAATAAAGGAAATCCTTAAAGCAGCTGTCGGGCCGGTATTTGCGATTTTTGCTGCTTTTATTGTGGGAGGAATAATATTACTCATTATTGGATTAAATCCTCTTAGAACATATTCTGAATTATTCACCCTGGGTATGGGAACATATCTTGGTATCACAGAATCCCTGAAGAGAATGGCTCCCCTGCTCATTATGAGTGCAGGATTGATAATTGTTTTCAAGTCAGGAATGTGGAATATTGGTGGTAATGGGCAATTCTTAATAGGTGCAATCCTGGTCGGTGGGATTGCTCCTTTATTAATGGATAAATTTCCTCTATATCTATTCTTTTTGATCCTGGGTTTGATAGGATTTCTTGGCGGGGCAGTGTGGGTGAGCATTCCAGCCATATTGAAAGCGAAATACGAAATTAACGAAATTATTGTAACAATGATGATGGATTTTGTTGCTATCTATTTTACATCTTATCTGGTTAGATATCCGCTGAATCCACATCCAGGACATTTCCCCCAAACGGTAGTTCTTCCCATGGAGAAAAGGCTGCCGCTTATTCCCTTTACAGAAGTTCATATAGGATTAATTGTCGGCTTAATCGTGGTAATCCTGGCCCATTATTTTATGAGAAGAACAACACTGGGATATGAGTTTCGATTTTCAGGTGAAAATAAAAAGGCAGCATTCTATGCCGGTGTGAACATTAAAAAGGTTACTATTCTCGCCATGCTTATAAGTGGGGGATTTGCCGGTTTGGCCGGTATAAATGATGTTTTGGGAATTAAAGGCGCTTTTCAAGCAGAATGGAACCCGGGATATGCTTTTTCAGCCATTCCTCTGGTTTTCTTGGCCAGACTTAACGGAATTGCCGTTATTCCGCTTGCTTATTTTTTTTCCTTTCTTGCAATTGGTGGAGAATTCATGTCCCGGGCAGCAAATGTGCCTGTATTTTTTGTTCAGGTAATAGAAGCTCTGATGTTGATATTTTTTGGTATAGGTGAATATATTCAAAAAAGAGGAAAGCTATTTTGGAAATATTAAGTTCGATTTTTTCCGAGCCTTTTTTTATAGTTCTGCTGGGAGGAGCTTTAACTTCTTCAACGCCGATAATTCTGGCAGCAATAGGAGAGGACTTTGTTGAGTCAGGGGGGGTATTAAACCTTGGATTAGAGGGAATGATGTTACTCGGATCTTTTACAGCTTTTGTGGTTGCCTTAAATACTCAAAATATCTATCTGGGTCTATTCTCCGGTATATTGGGAGGTCTGCTTATTGCGCTGATTTTTGGATATCTGGTAATTTATTTAAAGATTAACCAGATTGTTGCCGGCCTGGGCATTGGGCTTTTTGTGCTTGGAATCACAAGTCTGCTATATAGAATTATCTTTGGAAGAACATTTCCTGTTATTTCTGAAATTACCTCAAAGACACCTATCCCTTTTCTTTCTGAAATTCCCTATATCAGGTCGATTTTTAATCAACATATCATAACTTATTTAAGTTTAGTTCTCCTTCCTATTGCCTGGTGGGTGCTTCACAAAACAAATTTCGGTTTAAATGTAAGGGCAGTAGGAGAAAGTCCCGTTGCCGCGGATGCCCATGGTGTTAATGTCTACCGTACAAGATATGTGACCGTAATGATAGGGGGTGTATTAGCCGGTTTGGGAGGAGCCTTTATATCTATCTGTGATCTGGCTTTCTTTGTAAGCAATATGACTATGGGACGTGGGTTTATTGCTATTGCTATAGTTATGCTTTCCAGGTGGAATCCTTCCAGAATATTCTATGGGGCCTTTTTATTTGGGATCTGCCAATCGCTTACTTACGGACTGCAGATTGTAGGGTTGGATGTTCCGCGTGAATTTATTTTGATGCTTCCCTATGTTGCCGTGATCGCCCTATTATGCGTTTTTGCCAGGAATACTCGGCTTCCAAGGGCTTTTTGTCAGCCCTATGAAAGAGAATAAAAACAATAAAGGGAAGTAAAATGAGTGAATTTTCAGTTTTTGGAAAGCCGTTACCCAGAATTGATGCCTGGGCTAAAGCCACGGGAGAGGTAAAATATTTAGATGACATAAAAATGCCGGGAATGCTTTATGGAAAGATACTTCGAAGCCCTCATACTCATGCCAGAATTGTGAGTATTGATACAGCCGGGGCAGAAAAACTCTTCGGAGTGAGAGCAGTAATTACTGCCAGGGATACTCCTGGAATTAAGTTTAGTTTCTTTCAGGCTTTAGCAGACAAGCTTCCTTTATGCAAGGATAAGGTTCGGTATGTGGGTGATGAAGTGGCTGCTGTAGCTGCTGATAATCTGGAAACAGCAGAGGAGGCTTTCCAGCTCATAAAGGTGGAGTATAAGATTCTTCCCGCAGTTTTTGATCCGGAAGAAGCAATGAAAGCGGATGCCCCCCTTATTCATGAAGAGCGAAAAAGCAATATTGCTTTTGAGGGACACAAGAGTTTCGGAGACATAGAGAAAGGATTTGGAGAGTCTGATTATATCTTTGAAGATCGATATATCACTTCCAAGGTCACTCATTGCTGTATGGAAACTCACGGCTGCATTGCTTGTTTTGATCAACTAGGTAAGCTTACCATCCTGTCTCCCCATCAGGCTTCTCATACAGTTCGCCGGGAACTGGCCAGAATCTTAGATGTACCTTTATCTAAAGTAATAATAATTCAAACAACTGTAGGAGGTGGTTTCGGTCAGCGTCTTGTTACTGATATGAAAGAACCAGTAGCGGCTATTCTCTCTCGCCTTACCGGAAAACCGGTGAAAATTGTTAATACCAGAGAAGAGGAATTCTCTACTGCACGGACAAGATACCCTTACATCATATATTTGAAAACAGGTGTCCGCAAGGATGGGAAAATTTTAGTACGCCAGGCTAAAGTGATCGTGGACAACGGTGCTTATAATGATAAGGGGCCGGCTACGCTAAATTACGCCGGAGAGTGTTTTTCCATTTTGTACAACGTGCCTCATATTAAATATGACGGTTACGGAGTTTACACTAATAAGCAGTTCGGGACAGCTTTTCGCGGATTTGGGAATCCTCAACTTCATTTTGCTATGGAAAGTCAATTAGATGATATTGCTAAAAAGTTAAATATGGATCCCAAAGAGCTGCGTCTGAGAAATGCCAACAAACCCGGAGAGGTGGTAGCCTCCGGTGCGAAGATTACCAGCTGTGGGCTTGTAGATTGCATCAATAAAGCTGCCGAAAAATCTGGTTGGAAAGAAAAAAGGGCAAAATCTACTTATCTGGGAGATGGAAGGTACAGAGGAATTGGTATGGCTGCCATGATTCATACAGGGGGTGGAGGAAGATTTTATGGCTATGCTGCAGCAGATACTTTTATTAAAATATCTGAAGATGGGAAGGTAACGGTAATTTCCCCGGCTTTGGAAATTGGCCAGGGAGCAACAATGGTTATAGCTCAAATAACGGCTGAAGTCCTGGGTATATATCCAAAAGAAATCACGGTAATCAATACCAATACAGAGATTACCCCCTATGATCTGGGTGCCTGGGGAAGTAGAACTTCTTTTATTTGTGGGAATGCTGCTAAGTCTGCTGCAGAAGAAGCAAAAAAGGAGGTAATGATAACGGCGAGAAAAATGCTGGCTAAAAGTACTGAGGCCCTGGTGGCAAAAGAAGGGAAAATCTTTGTTGAAGATCATCCTGAATTAGCTGTTACTTTTAAAGAAGTAGCCGAGTTTGCCGTTACCAGGTTGGGTTATCCATTATCCGGCAGGGGACGTTACTGGGACCCTTTAGCTCCCCAGATGAGTCTCGATAAAAAGCATGGTCAACACCTGCCCACCTTTGCTTTTGCCTGTCAGGTAGTAGAAGTAGAAGTAGATACTTTAACCGGCCAGGTAAAGATAGTTAAGGTCACTGCTGCCCACGATACCGGACGAACTATTAATCCTTTAATGGCGGAAGGACAGATTGAGGGGGCAATACTTCAGGGGCTGGGTTATGCTCTTTCTGAGGAATGTGTGGAGCAGGAAGGAAAACTTCTTAATCCTAATTTTGCCGATTATAAAATCTGGACAGCATTGGATATTCCTCCTTGTGAAGTAATTCTAATAGAAAGTATCGATCCGGAGGGGCCTTTTGGTGCAAAGGGAATCGGGGAGCCGGGACTGGTTCCCATGCCTGCGGCCGTAGCTAATGCTATTTATCATGCTACGGGTATAGGATTTAAACAGCTTCCCATGAATCAGGAAAGGATATTTTTTGGTTTAAACCAGAAAAAAAAGTGACCGGTGAATTTTCTTTTTTTGCTCAAGAGATTCCGGCTGTGTTGGTAAGATTAGGATGTGGGAAAGAAGGCATTAGTTTCCCTCTTCACAGCTCAGAGTTTAGGGAAGAAGAACAGTGATCCGTGAAATAGGGGAAAATGATGTTGAGAAAGCTAAAAAAATTTGATTATTTTAAGCCCTCTACATTATCTGAGGCCTTAACCCTGCTAAATAGCTACGATGGCCAGGCAAAGATACTTGCAGGTGGCACCGACCTTTTAGTAGGAATGAAAGAAAAAGAACAATCTCCTCGTTATATAATTGATATTAAGGGAATCTCTGAGCTAAACAACATCAATTATGATTCCAGGCAGGGATTAAATATGGGGGCACTGACTATTATTCGCACGATAGAGAGCTCTCCTTTGGTTAAAAAAAACTACCCTTTTCTTTCCCATGCTGCTGGAGTGCTTGGTTCTGTGCAGGTGAGAAATAAAGCTACCATTGGTGGTAATCTGTGTAACGCTGCTCCTTCTGCAGAAACCGCTCCTTCCCTTCTTTGCCTGGATGCCAGGGTAAAAATAGCATCCTTAAAAGGAGAGAGGGTTATTTCTTTAGAAGATTTTTTTCAGGGACCGGGATTAACTGCTTTGGATAAAGAAATCCTTACAGAGATACAACTTCCTCCTTGCAAAAAGAAAGGTATATATATAAAACACAGTCCGCGAAGAGCTATGGATATAGCTGTGGTGGGAGTAGCGGTAGCGGTTACTGAAGATAGAGAAAAAGGAAAGTGGGAAGAAGTAAGAATTGCTCTTGGAGCAGTAGCTTCTACTCCCATTCGAGCCATGAAAGCAGAAGAAATTATAACGGGTCAAAAGATTAGATTAGAATTAATAGAAAAAGCAGCTGCGCATGCAGAAGAGGCAGCAAGCCCTATTTTCGATGTACGTGCTTCTGCCGGGTACCGGCGGAAAATGGTAGGTATTTTAGTTCAAAGGGCACTATTATATCTTTCCGGATTATCAGCGTGAATGTCGAGTTTTAGAAAAAAAGCTTCAAATTGATTGAACGGGAGGGATATAAATGAGAAAAGTCTTACATTTAAAGGTAAATGATGAAGAATACCGGTTAGAAGTTGAGCTTCAAGAAATTTTACTGGATATAATCAGGGATAAGCTCAATCTTACCGGAACAAAACGAGGTTGTGATACAGGGGATTGTGGAGCCTGCACTATCATTATAGATGGTAAAGCTGTTAATTCCTGCCTGATGCTGGCGATAGAAGCAGATGGGAAAGAGATTCTTACTATTGAGGGTCTGGCAAGAAAGGGGCAGCTTCATCCTCTTCAGGAAGCTTTTGTTCAATATGGGGCTATTCAATGTGGATACTGCACTCCAGGGATGATCATGTCAGCAAAAGCTTTACTTGATGAAAACTCCAATCCTACAGAGGAAGAAATACGCAGAGCTATTGCCGGAAATTTATGTCGCTGTACTGGTTATATTAAAATTTTTCAAGCTATTAAGGCTTGTTCAGGTATATTAAATGCTTAGTTATCTATAAGGAAGAAAGTGAAGCGATTAATTGTAGCTATTAGTGGGGCAAGTGGTGCGATTTATGGAATTAGATTATTAGAAGCTCTGAGCAAAGAAAAAGTAGAGACTCACCTAATCTTAAGTGAATGGGCCCATGTTACTATTAAAATGGAGACTGATTATGTATTAGAAGAAATTAAAAAACTGGCAAATTATTCTTACGCTGAGAGAGATTTAGCTTCTGCCCTCAGCAGCAGTTCTTCTTTATTTCAGGGAATGGTTATTATTCCCTGCAGCATGAAAACTCTGGCTGCTGTTGCTTGTGGATACGCGGATAACTTAATTTCTCGAGCTGCTGACATAACTATAAAAGAGGGTAGAAAGTTTATTCTGGTTCCACGGGAGACTCCCTTAAATGCTATCCACCTGGAAAATATGCTTAAGCTCTCCAGGTTGGGTGTTGTTATTCTGCCCCCAATGCCGGCTTTCTATATAAAACCTTCTACTATTGATGATTTAATAAATCATACTATTGGTAAGGTCCTGGATCAGTTAAATATCGATAATAATCTTTATCAAAGATGGAAATAATATTTACATACCGGGAAACAAAACCCTACCGGATAAAAGTGACGGTAATGGAAGTAGGGAATGAGTTAATAGCAATTGTAGAAGGAGGAGATAAACCACATATTGGTTCTATTGCTATTGCCATCCCCTGCTTTAGCTTAAAAGACAGCTCTTCAACAAGCAGTACTGTTTCTGTATACAATTTGGTTGGACATAAAGATGACCGGATAGCTTCTCCCCTGGCAGACCTTATTACCAGGACTTTTAACAGGGTAACAGTAGTACTGGCAGGTATCCATATTGATCAGGCTACAGAGCAGGACATCGCCAGGATCCTTATGCAGATGCCCAAAATAAATAACAAAATTATTAGCAAATTAAAAAAATGTTATAAGGACTGCAAATAGGGTAGCCATTCCGCAATTCGATATTGCCGATCTATTGGCTACAATAATGTTGTAATATGATATCCGTTATCCTGTGCCCGGCAGGTAATACACCTTACCTATAGCGAGATATTTAAAAACGGCTTCAGGAATCCTCTGATCCATAAAAGGCTGTTTCAAAGCTGTGAATGGATCGCTCTTCCCGGGGCACCTCCACATCTGCAATCAGACAGATGTGATCGTGTCTGGCAAAAAAGTCTCCTCCTTGGCGGGAGCCACCAGAGTAACAATCACGAGAATAATCAGGCTCACGAGCAGACTCCAGAACCCCGAATAGAGGCCCATCGGATTCTTATAGATGATAACGTATATGGCGACTAGAGAACCCCCAACGATGCTGGCAATCGCTGCCGGCGTGCTCACCCTTCTCCAATACATTCCGAGGATGGTTGCAGGGACAATAGCAACCAGACCAGGGTAGGTAAAGTCAATCAGGGAAGAAAAGAGTAAGCTGGGAGGAAAGAACGCCAGGATCGCCATAAACAGAATGACAATGATGCTGATGACTCTCCCCATCATGGCCTCTTTCCGGGAGGTCATGGTCGGGTTGAACTGTTTCACATAGAGGTCAATGGTCAGGATAGAACTGATGGCCAGGACAACCGAATCCACCGTTGACATGGTGGCTGCCACGGCACCGGTCAGAAGGGTTGCCGCCAACCACGAGGGCATGTTGCTAAACATCAACTTCATCACTATCTTGGCAGGAACGATCTTTTCCCCCTCGGCAAAGAGGGTTTTTATGATGGGTGCAGCGGACACGGCCAGGAAAAAGGCGATGAAGAAGATTACCGCGGTCCAGCCAATAAAATAGGTCACGATTTTTTTCAGGCCTTCCACGCTCTTGACTGCGTAGATTCTCACCCAGAGTTGGGGCATGAATACAAAGGCGAGACCGATGACAAAGAGCTGGGTCATCCACATCTTCATGGAATAGACCGGCACAGGACCCGGAGTTTTGAACAGAGCGGGCCGCACCTGCTGAACTCTGTTGAAGATGTCAGCCCATTCAAACTTCAAACTCAGGATCAGAAAGGTCCCGATCACGCAAATACCCAGAATGATAACCTGGAGGGCATCCGTCCACACCACGGCCCTGAATCCACCCAGAACAATATAGATAGCGAGGACAATGGAGATTAGAATCACCGCCCGGGTGTAGGTAAGCAGACCACCCGTTATGGTCTCCATGATGTAGGAGATCCCGACAATTTGCGCTGCCATGAAGAAGAGCATGAACCCAATCGTATTCACCGCCACAATGGCCCTGACTGTCTTGCTGTTCCCGTAGCGATGGGCAACAAGATCTGCCGGTGTCACATACTCGTACTTATGGGCGAGTTGCCAAAATTTATAGCCCACTGTGGGAACAAACACAGCCACAAGAAGCATTTCGCTCAGAAGAAATACATTGAAACCGATACCCAGAATGAAATAGATGCCCACAGCTCCCAGGAAGACCAGGGCACTGAACACGGTTGAGATGTAAGTCATGGCCCCCATAATGGGACCGAGTGTCCGCTGACCGATGAAGTATTCCCCCGCGTCCCAGGCCGTTCCCCGCTTTCGCTCTGCACCGAAGACGAGATAGCCGATCAGGAGACAGACAAACATGTAAGCAATGATAATTATAACTGGAATAACTGTTCCGACCATTTTTTCCCCCTCAATAAACGTTTCAGCCCCTTGCCCGGATCTCGGAAAAGGATTCGTCGGATCTACTTAGGATTTGAACCGCTGATTGCAAAAGATCCTGGCAAGGACAAATGCGACAACCATTAACCCAAAGGTGATGACAATCGAACTGGGTAGCCATCCCCCCCACACCGAGGGACTTCTGGGATAAGCCAAAATAATAAGCAGATACATAATGCCCCAGATGATCCACCACGTCACCGACCATTGCCTTCCCTTTCTGATATACCCTGCCACTCTCCTCACCTCCCTTCTCGCATTTACCATA
>CAZERV010000007.1:11500-45735 GCA_964514815.1 uncultured Spirochaetaceae bacterium
AGCCGACGGCAGCATCGTTACAGCCCCTGCATGGCCCGCCCATCCCGATTGGATGAGGCAGTTCCTGAAGATTCTTGGCTCAATGGTCGAGCCGTAAGTTCGAAAGGATTGTATATGCCAGTACCCTCAGAATTGCTCAAACAAGCTGCCGGTATTATCGGTGAGCGTAATATTGTCACTGAAATTGCTGATATGGAGCCTTATTCTCACGACGAGTTTGCCCGGAAATACATCGCTAAGATGCCCGGTGCTGTAGTCAAACCCGCGACCGAAGGAGAAATTGCCGAAATCGTTAAACTCTGCAGCAGGATGGATGTTCCGGTAACCGTCCGGGGAGGAGGCACCGGTCTTTCCGGGGGATGTGTGCCGTCGGATGATTGTATTGTTCTGTCTCTTGAGCGCCTGAACAATGTTTTGAATGTGGATACGGACAACCATACCATTACCGTTGAGGCCGGGGTGACCGTGAGCAGGCTGCATGAAGAGGTGGAAAAAGCGGGCCTGTTTTTCCCGCCCCATCCGGGGGACGAAGGTGCCTTTGCCGGCGGTATCGTGGCCACCAATGCAGGGGGGGCCCGGGCCGTTAAATATGGCACGGTAAAACGCTTTGTCCTGGGCCTGCGCGTTGTCCTTGCAGACGGAAGGATTATCCAGTTGGGTGGGAAGTTTATCAAGTCCACCACTGGGTATAACCTTCTGGGTCTTATGATCGGTTCCGAAGGTACGCTCGGCATTATAACGCAGGTTACCCTGGCCCTCCTGCCTTCTCCCGGTGTCCTCAAGACCCTCGTTGTTCCGTACGAAACTGTGGAAGATGCAATTCAGACTGTTCCAGGAATCCTGAAGTCCGGCATTGTACCCCTTGCCGTAGAGTTCGTGGAACATTCTGCAATCCGGTGTTCCGAGCGTCTTTTAAAGAAAAACTGGCCAACCCACGACGGCAGTGCCTCCCTCATGGTTATGCTGGATGGGAGCAGTGAAGACGAAGTCCTTGGCCAGGCGGAAAAGCTTGCCGGGGTGATGGAAGAACACGATGCCCTGGATGTCCTTATTGCGGAAAGTAAAGAGCGCCAGTCGGACATTCTTGAAATACGGAGTATGCTGTACGAATCGCTGCGCCCCGGGATGGTAGAGCTGTTCGATATTTGTGTTCCGCGGTCGGAAATTGCTGGACATGTTCAGTTTGTCCACGAACTTGAGCGACGGTACGGTATAGCCCTACCGACCTACGGGCATGCTGCCGATGGAAATATCCACACCCACTCCATGCGGGTAAAAATTGAGGACGGCATTCTCGGAGAGGAAGTTCCCGGCTGGCAGGAGACCCATGAAAAAGTCAAGGCGGAACTGTACAAGGATGCAGCCCGCCGCAGCGGCGTCATATCAGGGGAACACGGAATCGGCCTGGTAAAGAGGGACTTCTTAGCTCAAAACCTGGGAGACATCAATGTGGAGCTGATGAGGTCTATAAAAAAGGCGCTGGACCCTAAAGGCATACTGAACCCGGGGAAGGTGATATAAGGGGTCAGGCTTCAGAGATCAGAAGAAAATAATAGTGGGTGCTATGCCCTTGTGACAGCCGAAGGTCGTAGATGCCCGCTAGGTGTCTTCATCCCCGCAGGTCGTAGATGCCCGCAGGGTAGGGGTACCGAGGGTGCTGATGATCTATGGCATCCCGTCGGGAGGCTAACCGTGAGATAACCCGTCCGCTTGCTAAAATGGTCGAGAAGCCGGGCCTGTGTGGTTTCTCTCACTGCCGGATTTTACACCATTGCGGTCGGGGGGTGAAATGGGTTATCATGATTGATCAGGATGTGACAGTTCATCATGTCCCGCCGGGAAGCGAAGCGAGTAGCCGCTAAATTAAATGAGCTCAAGGACTTTCCCTGCCATTTTCAGGAGGATTAGATCAAAATGGAAAGAATCGACCCTTTCGGCCTGAGCGCAGAGGAGCTGTTTGAGAAATTAAGGGGAGAGAGCCTCACCTTTAATGATCTTTGCATTCTCCAGCCCCGGACCATTGATTTCCCTGTCCAGGAGGTGTGCCTGGCCAGCCGGATTACCAGGAACATTGAAATCAATGTTCCCCTGGCGGCACCCCCGATGGAAGATGTGAGCGAGCACCGGCTGGCCATTGCCGTGGCCCTCCAGGGTTTTCCGGCCATAATTCACTATAACCTGGGCATCGAAGAACAGGCCGGGCAGGTAAGAAGGGTCAAAAGGTTTGAAAACGGTTTTGTCAAGGAACCGGTTACTTTAAAGCCCACGGATTCCATAGCGCAGGCCATTGAGATCAGGTCCGGGACCGGCATCTCCACCCTGCCGGTTGTGCAGGACAAGAAGCTGGTCGGGCTTTTAACCAAGAACGACTATTCCGGCCAAAAACATGCCCGGATGGCCGTTTCCGAGAGGATGGTGCCCCTGGAACGGCTGCGGCACCAGATCGTGCGCCTGGGCGATCTCCCGGCCGAGGATGCGTCCCGCCTGCAGAAGGCCAATGATATTCTCCTGGAAAGTCATGCCGGGGTCCTCTTGATAGTGGACGGGAATGGTGAGCTTGATTCTTTAGTCACCCGCACCGATATCGAGAAGAGCGAAGCCTATCCGGACAGCATTAAAGACAGGAATAACAGCCTGGTCGTGGGCGCGGCGGTCAAGACCGACCTGGGGGAGACCGGGGAAAGGGCCGCCGAACTGGTCCGGGCGGGAGTGGACTTTCTATGCATCGACAGCTCCCACGGCAACTCCACCCACGAGCGGGACGTCCTTCAGTATTTGAAGAAAGAGTATCCCGGCCTGGACCTGATTTACGGGAATGTCGCCACCGCAGGGGCTGCGGTAAAAGGGATAGAGTGGGGCGCAGATGCGGTCCGGGTGGGCAAGGGAGTCGGTTCGATCTGCTCGACCTCCCAGGTGAGCCTGGGCACCAGGTCCCAGATCACCGCCACCTATTCCTGCGCCAAAGCGGTCCGGGAATACTGCCTCGAGAAAGGCATTGAACCGGCGATTCCCGTCATCTCAGACGGAGGCTATGCTACCTTCTCCGATATCGGGAAGGGGCTTCTGTTCGCGGACATAGTAATGCTGGGCTCGATGCTGGCCGGCACGGATGAGGCGCCCGGGGCGGTGGTTTATGACCGCCAGGGGAGGAAGCTGAAGGAATACAAGGGCATGGGCTCAATCGAGGCGATGCGGAAAGGGAGCTCGGCCAGGTACGACGAGGAAGAAGGCATTAATGCAGTCGGGGAGGGGGTAGTGGGCAATGTGCGCTCCAAGGGTCCGGTCTCAAAATGGGCGCCCATGATAAAGCAGGGAATCCAGAAATGCCTGCAGTCCCTGGGCTGCCGGGATCTGGCTTCACTGCATGAGGCCGTTTTCAATGGGAGCGTTCAGATGGAGAAAATGAGCGAGGCGGGCAAAAAAGAGGCGGGAATACACGACCTGGTCGAGTATAAGAAGTACCTGCCTCTGGATTAGCGCCTAATAATTCTACATCGGGCCAGCCGATGATATTGTGCTCCGGAAACAAGTTGAGCTTCCGGGGATCGATCGGGACATCGACCTCCCTTTTTGTGGCCTCTTTAATTATCAACGCTCATCCAGCTTTTTTATGGCCCCGATGATCATCTCTTTGAAAACCCCGTTGTTCACTTCCAGGGCGACATCGACATTCGGCTCGTTTCCGGTAATCCCGTATACATCGACGACCGTCCGGCCCCGGGTCAGCTTACCCTCCGTCTCCACGGCCGCGTGGAGATGCCTGGTCTTGATAACGCCGGGCTCGATCAGGTGGGCCACGGCCAGGGCATCGTGGAGGGGCGCGCCGGCAAAACCGAAAAATTCCCTGTTGGACCGGGCGAAGAATTCTAAAAGGGGGGCGACGACTTTCGATACCTTTCCATTTAGACCCGCTATCCGCTCGATATCGGAGAAGGTGAAGAGCGCCTTGTTGGTGACATCGAGGCCGACCATGGTGATAGGAAGGCCGGAGGCAAAGACGATTTCGGCCGCCTCGGGGTCCACATAAATGTTGAACTCCGCGGCCGGGGTGATGTTGGAATCGCAGACCGCGCCGCCCATGAGCACTATTCTCTCGATCCTCTCCTTAATATCAGGTTTTTGCCTGAAAGTCGAAGCTATATTGGTCAGCGGTCCGGTAGGAACGAGGATGATCTTTTCAGCGGATTCCAGCACAGTCTTTATGATAAAATCCGTCGCCTGTATGTTTAGGCCTTCGAAACCAGGCTCCGGCAGGTCCGCCCCGTCCAGGCCCGACACCCCGTGGATTTCCGGGGCCACGGTGAGCTCTCTTTTAAGCGGCCTATCCGCTCCCCGGGCCACCGGTATGTTCCTGCGATTTATAAGCGTCAGGGTTTTCAGGGCATTCCGGAAGGTCTTCTCGCCGGTCTGGTTGCCCGCCACGGTGGTTATTCCGATCAGCTCGATTTCCGGAGAGGCACAGGCCAGCATGATGGCCATCATGTCATCGTGGCCCGGGTCGCAGTCGATAATTATCCTTTTCAAATCACTTCCTTGGTCTTTCTGGTCCTCTTCTTAATGGCCCGGGCGGAATAAACGGCCAGGGCAATCACCGTGGCCAGGTAGGGAATGAGCTGGATAAACTCGGAGGGTATTCGCAGAGAGGCGATATAGATGGCCAGCGCGTTTACCGTGCCGAAGAGAAAGGAGGCTAAAAATGTGCCCAGGGGATGGTGTCCGCCCAGCGTTGCGGCGGCAATCGCTATGAATCCCCGGCCCGCGGTCATGTCCCGGGCAAACCAGGAAACGTAGCCCATGGAAAGATAGAGCCCTCCAAAAGCGCCGAAAAAACCGGAGAGCAGGAGCGCATAGAGCCTGGTCCGGTCCACATTGATGCCCACCGACCCGGCGGCATCAGGGTTCTGGCCTACCGCCCGGATTCTCAAGCCCAGGGGGGTCTTATAGACAATTATATAGTAGAGGAAGACGGCCAGGATCGAGCCGTAGGTAAGAACATTATGGCCGCTCAAGATTTTCCCCAGCACCGGAATGGTCCTGATGAGCGGGATATGGATTTCCGGAAACACCAGGCTGGTCAGGGAGCTGGAAGTCCCCTTATCGCCGGAAAAGATGAAGAGCAGGAAAACGGTCATTCCGGCGGCGAACAAGTTCAATGCAATGGCGGCCAGAATGATATCGGCCTTCAATTTCAGGTGGAAATAACCGAGCAGGGCGGCCAGGCCGGTGCCCGCGGCCAGGCCGGCCAGAAGAGCGAGCAGAAGGCTTCCGGTGAAGGCGCTTACCACGACGCCGGTAAAGGCCGAAACCAGCATGATCCCTTCCTGGGCTATGTTAATCGAGCCGACCAGCTCCGTGATAGCCACGCCGATAGCCGGGAAGAGGAGGGGAGTCATCACCCTGAAGATGGCAAAGCCGAACTCCGGGGAGAAAATACTCTTAAGAAGCGGACTCATGCAGGGCCTCCTCTTTTTCAGCTTCCCGGATGGTAATTCGGTATTTCCACTGGCTCAAGAAAGCTTCCGCCGTGATGAGCAGGATGATGATCGACTGGATTACCTTGACCATCTCGGATGGCACATCGGAGAGCAGGTTCAGCACCTGGCCCCCGACCCGCAGGTAGGAGAGAAAGAAGGCGGCCGCGATGATCAAAAGGGGATGGTTCCTCCCGATTATAGCGACCACGATCCCGTCCCAGCCGTAGCCCGGGCTCGACTGCCAGTTAAACCTCCTGTGTATTCCCATGACCTCGGTCATTCCGCCGATACCGGCGATGAAGCCGAGGATGACCTGCGAGAGGACAATTGTTTTCAGGATATTGATTCCTCCGAACCTGGCGAACTTTTGATTGAATCCGGTTGTCCGGATCTCATAACCCGCAGTTGTATGGTAGAGAAAGTAGTAAACGAGGAGGGCGGCTGCCAGGGCTAAAAGGATTCCCCAGTGGATGCGGGTACCCGGAATAAACTGGTTCAGCCAGGCGGTTTCCGGGAGTCTATAGGAAACGAGGTAACCCGCATCCTTGTCCCTGAAGTGAAAGTTTATCAGGTAGAGCCCCAGGAAATAGGCCACGTAATTCATCATGAGTGAGGCCACCAGCTCGCTGGCGTTCCATTTCGCTTTTAAGATGCCCGGGATGAAACCCCATATCGCTCCGGTCAGGCCTGCCGCCAGCAGCACCAGGGGTATATGGAGAAACATGGGCAGCCTGGTGGAGACGGCAAAGGCGGTCCCGACCGCAGCGCTCAAGAACAGGGCGCCCTCGGCGCCGATATTGAACTGCTCGGCCTGAAAAGCCACCGCAATGGCCAGGCCGCAGAAAATTATGGGAGAGGCGGTCTCGATTACATTGCCGAACCTGCCCCGCGAAAGGAGTGGTCCCAGCAGGAAGGAGCGCAGAGAGTACCCCGGGTCTTTACTGATGAGGTAGATCAGGAAAACGCTGATCACTACCCCGATGGCTATGGCGATGACGGTCCTGATGAGATTGAAATATTTAAGGATTAACTTCTCCAGCTGCAGCCTCCTCTTTCTGCACCCCCAGCATGTAAGGACCCAGGTCCTTCCCGGTAATTTGGGCCACAGCGTTGAAATGTCCGACGATCTCGCCGTTATAGATGACGATAATCCTGGTCGAGAGCTTCAAGATCTCGTCGAGATCGGCGGAGACCAGGAAAATAGCCTTCCCCTGGTCCCTGGCTTCCCTCAAGAGATTATGGACCATTTCCTCCGAGCCGACGTCTATCCCCCTGGTCGGCTGAGCGGCGATCACCACTTCAGGCTCTGAGGAAAGCTCCCTGGCCAGTACGACCTTTTGAATATTTCCCCCGGAAAGGGAGGAAACCGGGGTCTTCGGTGACCTGGCCAGGATCTTGAACCTGCTTATGAGGTCCAGGCTGTACCGGGAAATATGTTTCCAGTCCAGCCGCAAGTTCCTGGAAAAGGGATGCTTGTAGTAGCGGTCCACGATGAAGTTCTCTTCCAGGGTCATTTTGTCCGCCACCCCATCCTCCATCCTGTCCTGCGGGATATGGGAAAGCCCCTTTTCCCGAATCTCTCTTGGGGAAAGACCCAGAATGCTTTCGCCCTTTACTGCGATATCGCCTCCTGAAGCAGGAAGCAGCCCGGTTAGTATTCTTATCAGCTCGGTCTGCCCGTTGCCCTCGACCCCGGCCAGTCCGAGAATTTCTCCGGCCCGGAGCGTAAAGGAGATGTTTTTGAGCACCCTGATATTGTCGTCGTTGATATAGGTGAGGTTTTTCACCGAGAGGAGTGGCTCCCCTATTATCTCCGGGCCGGGTAGGCGTTCGGAGCTTATTTCTCTTCCCACCATCAGGAAGGCGATATCGTGCTCGGTGAGCTCTTGCGTCTCCCTGGTGGTGATGACCCTGGCGTCCCGCATGACCGTGACCCGGTCGGCAATCTGCTTTACCTCCTTTAATTTGTGGGAAATAAAGATGATGGTCTTGCCGTGTCTCTTCAAGTCCTTCAAAGTGGTAAAGAGAATATCGCTTTCCTGGGGTGTCAGCACCGAGGTCGGCTCATCGAGGATCAGGAGCTCCGCGTTCCTGAATAATGCCTTTAGGATCTCCACCCTCTGCCTGACGCCGACAGGCAGGTCCTTTATTTTTTTATCCGCCGGGACCTCGAGCCCGTAGTCCCTGGAGACCTTTTTCGTGATTTCCAGGGCCCTGTCGGTATCCAGAAAAAGCCTGGCTCTCCGGGGCTCGATACCCAGGACCATGTTCTCCGCCACACTCAGATCGGGAGCCAGCATCAGGTGCTGGTGGACCATTCCTATGCCCATCCTGATGGCGTCATGGGGGCTCTTTATTTGCGTTTTATTTCCTTTATAAAAGATCTCCCCTTCCTGGGGCTGGGTGATACCGAAGAGGATCTTCACCAGGGTCGTTTTCCCGGCCCCGTTCTCGCCAACGATGGCATGGATCGTGTTTTTTTCGACGGCCACGCTCACGTCCCGGTTGGCGATGACACCGTCCTCATAGACTTTCAATATGTTTTTAACTTCCAGGATTTTTTCCAAGGCGGTTTCTTCAAGAAAAAGCCGGGGCCTCCATCTTAAGGAAGCCCCGGCCAGGAATTATTTTCCGAAAGCAGTGTCTACCAAGATCTCGCCGCTGACGATCTTTTCTTCGATCTCCCTTATCTTCTCTTTGAACTCGGCAGGAATCAGCTTCTTGAAGTTTTCATTATCGGCGACTCCCACGCCGCCCTTCTCGATGCCCAGGACTTCCGCTTCTCCGTACTTCAGAGTGCCCTCCAGGTGCATCTTGATTCCCCTGAAGATCGAATTATCTACATTTTTTAACATGGAAGTCACAATATAGGAAGCCTTTTCAGGGTCGCTGTCCTTGTAGAGCAGGTACTGGTCGGAATCGACACCTATAGCGTAACGTTTTTTATCCCTGGCCGCATCGAGGAGGCCGAGGCCGGTCTCGCCGGCCACATTAAAGGCGATATCCGCGCCCTGGTCGTACTGGGCCAGGATAAGCTCTTTTCCCCTGGCCGGGTCGTCCCATGCTCCGGCATAGGAAACGAGCACCTTGACTTCCGGATCGACGTATTTCGCTCCCTGCTCGTACCCGACCTTGAAGTCGTTGATGACCGGGATATCCATTCCCCCGAGAAAGCCTACTACTTTTTGCGGGTTGGCCAGCGGCATATCAGAAGACGTCACCAGCGCAGCCAGGGCGCCCACCAGGAAGGACCCCTCATTCTGGCTGTAGAGGATGGAATAGACATTACCCAATTCGGCCTTGGAATAATCTACGGTGGTATCGTAGGTGAAGAACTTCTTTTCCGGATGCTGGGGGGCGATCTTTTCCAGGTATTCCTGGAGCTGCCAGGTCCCGGCGATGACGATGTCCCAATCTCCCTCTACGAGCTGGAGAAGATCTGGTTCCCACCTGGCCGGATCATAGGTACCCTCAACGGTCTTGCTGGTAATTCCCAGCTCCTCGACTGCCATCTCAACTCCCCTGGCGGCGGAATCGAAGAAGGACTTATCCCCCAGCGTTCCGTTCAGGTAGAGAACGACTTTTAATTTCTTTTCATCTGGTTTTACCTCTTCTTTCTTTTTGCAGGAAGTTATGCCTATAGCTGCAAAAGCGAGGAGGCTCATGAGTATCAAAATCCACGCTTTTTTCATAGTCAAGCTCCTTTCAGGTTTGATATTCTCAACAGTATATTGTTAAAACCGTGCTTGTCAATTTCCTTTACTATTTTTAATCGCTCTCCCTCGACCGGCACGCTTGCGCCCCTCAAGGTGGTATAATTCAGTTCCATCTGCAGGTTACCGATTATCGTGCTACGGGCAATGCCCTCATCCACGGCATAGGCCATGGTGATCGGGTCCGGAAGTATGACGGCCCGCATTCCATACACCCTTTCGATATAGTCGAAGGGTACTTTCTGAAGCTCCAGGAAGAGCCTGCCCGCCTCGCTCCTCTCGAATCCGGACTCGTTGATTTCTTCCTCGGTGGACAGGATTTTTAAGGTAGTATCCCAGGGAACCACGGTTAGAGGAATGCCGCCCGAGAGAATAAACTGGACCGCCTCCGGATCGGCAAAGAAGTTGAACTCGGCAAAACGGGTCACATTCCCGGCTTCAATTGCCCCGCCCATGGCTATGATCTCCCCTATCAACTCGTTGAGCTCAGGGTAGAGATTGACCGCCATGGCGAGATTGGTAAGGGGACCGAGGGTCACGATCGTTAGTCCCGGATTTTCCCCGGCAAGCTCGAAGATCGCCTCCGGGGCTCTCATCTTTTCTTCCTTCTTATTTGAGGCGGGAAGCTCAATATCTCCCAGCCCGTTTTTGCCGTGGACCCTGGTGGCCCGGTGCTGTTTTTCGACCAGGGGAAGGGAGGCCCCCCTGAAAATGGGGATCTCCTCCCGGCGGAAAAAGGAAAGGAGGCGCAGCACATTATCCGTGACCCGGTCGACATCGATGTTACCGGATACCGTGGTTATACCCGCTACTTCCACCTCCTGGCTGGCCAGGGCGATCATTATCGCCACCGCATCATCGATCCCGCAGTCCGTATCAATTAGGATTTTCTTCATCAAATTGCACCCCCTATCCTGTAATAGCAGCCTCTAGTTATTTCGATTTGCAGGTCTTTTGTCAAGAAGATTCGGCCCGGAGAATCTGCCGGGCCTTGAAGATAACGATCTTAAAGTTTAAATTAATCTCAGTGGCGGCCGCAGGAAAAAGGAGAAAACAATGGATGTGCTTGAAGCGATTTTTACCAGGAGAAGCATCCGGAAGTATACGGATAAACCGGTCGGGGAAGATCCGGTTCAGACCCTGTTGAGAGCGGGAATGCAGGCGCCCTCCGCTCACAACGCCCAGCCCTGGGATTTTATCGTTCTCACCGATCGGAAAATTCTTAAATGTATTCAAAGCTTCCATCCTTATTCCAAAATGTTGAAAAAAGCCGCCCTGGCTATCCTGGTATGCGGGAATACGGCCCTGGAGAATAGCAGCGCCTATGTCAACCAGGACTGCGCCGCCGCAACCCAGAATATTCTGCTGGCCGCTCACGGCCTGGGACTGGGAGCGGTCTGGTTGGGAATCTATCCCAGGGAGGAGAGGGTGGCCGGCATGAGGCAGCTCCTGAAGATTCCGGAGGCGATCATCCCGGTTTCGCTCATCTCACTGGGGTATCCGGAGGAGGCTAAAGAAAAAACGGACCGCTTCCGGCCGGAACGGGTACACTTTAACGGGTGGTGAACCGGGTATAATACCTATTCGGCCAGGATCTTGATTCCGCTTCCTATGAAGTTGTACAACATATTGACAACTTTAATGAGAAGGAGTATTTTATCTTTAAGGAGCGAATAAATGCAGGCAATCACCTATTCAAAAGCACGTAATAATCTAAAAACAGTAATGGATAAAGTATGCAATGAGCCTGAACCGTATATTATAACCCGCAAAGATAATCAGAATGTCGTTATCATTTCTCTTGAAGAGTATAATGCCATTCAAGAGACTCTGCATCTTTTTTCCACTGCTGCAAATACGCGTAATCTTCTACAATCAATCGAAGAAATTGAAAATGATAATTACTCTGAAAAAGAACTACTTGAGTGATAATTTGCTTTAGCGATTTAGCCTGGAAAGACTATGTATACTGGCAGAAACAAGATAAAAAGGTTCTTAAAAGAATAAACGAGTTAATAAAAGATATTGCTCGAAATCCTGACAACCGGGCCGGAATTGGAAAACCTGAAATGTTGAAGGGCGATCTAAGTGGTTATTGCTCAAAACGCATTGCGAAAGAGCATAGATTGGTGTACAAAGTAGCAGACAACAAAATTCTAATAGCCCAGTGCAGATTCCATTACTAACTCTGTGAATTGTTACATGGCTCTTCGCAGGGAAGAAGTGTCTACTTTATCAATATAGTCATTTGTCTTGATATGGGATATTGTAAGCAGTAACAGATTAGGAACATTTGCCTGGATAGGGCGGGACCGGTTATGCCCCATGAGAGTATGGAAGGGGAAAGATGAAAGCCACAAATAGATTAATATTTATGATTATCCTGAGCATATTCCTGCTTGTTTGGTTAGCAGCATGCAGCCGGCCCAAAGAACCGATCAAGATCGGCATCTCTGCCTGGGCCGGGGTGGAACCGGCGGAGCTGGCCGCCCGCAAAGGGTTCTACGAGCAGCGGGGCGTGGCCGGGTGATCATAACCAGTCACGACTATCCGAAAACCATTGTCACCACTATGGTCGTAGACGTAGAGCTGATCGCCAGTCGCAGGGACGACGTGTAGAAGATCGTGTCTGCTTACTTTGATGCCGTGTGGTTCATCGAAGAACACCCCAAAGAGGCCTATGCCATCATGGCTGAGGCTGAAGGTCTCAGCACCGAAGAGTTCGTCCACCATGTAGAGGGTATACAATACATTGACCTGGCCGGGAACAAGGCAGCCTTCGGGACAGCACAGAATGGCGAGCTGTATCCAATCGGGCGTGACCTGGTTACCTTTCTTTATAAAAAGGGGATTATCAAAACTCAGCCTGACATCAATGAGCTGCTGGATGGGAGCTTTGTACAAAAGCTCAGGTAGATACAAACATTGCCGGGTCGTGGAGCAGACAGCGACCATTGCTGAAGTTAAGGAGGTGGGCATAACAGATCGGCAGGGACGGTACCTCATTCACAACCGGAGGGATCGGGTCGGTGAGAGGATGGACCACCCCCTCCTGGCCCTTGCTATCGAAGGTGAGCAGAGGCAGATCAATTATGAGGGCGACCAATTCATTGTTATCCAGCCGCTTCATGGAGAGGAGTACTTGCCGGAATACCACAGCGATGTGACCGGGGCTATTATTGTAACTATGGATATGGCCCCGATCCAGGCTCACCTGCGCAGAGATGTCCTGGTCGCTTTCCTGGCCACAGTCATTTTTGTGATACTTTTTAGTGTCAGCATAATGGTAATTGTGAAGCAATTGGTTGTCAGGCCCATCAAGTCCCTTTCGGAAGCCTCGAAGCGGCTGTCCGCTGGAAACTGGGAGGTGGAAGTTCATTCCCAGGTTCATGATGAGATCGGTGAGCTGGCCGGCTTTTTTAACCTGATGGCCCGCGCTTTGCAGGAGAGGGAAAAGATACTGCAGGGGCAGAAGGAGGAACTTCAAAAAGCTCACGACGAACTGGAACAGCGAGTCGAGGAGCGCACTTTCGAACTTACCAGGGCAAACGAACGGTTGGATCTGGAACTTACCGAGCGCCGGCGGGCTGAGGAAGCGCTGCGGGAGAGCCAAAAGCGTTATAGAGCCGTGGTGGAGGATCAGATCGAACTTGTCTTACGGTTCCATCCCGACTTCACGCTGACCTTTGTCAACAATGCTTTAAGTAAGCTGGTGGGTATACCGAACGAGGAGCTGATTGGCCGCCGCTTCACCGAGTTCCTGGACCAAGAAAATTGCGCCAGGCTTACCGGCAGCCTGGAATCAATCAGTTCGCAGGCGCCCATTGCCATTCATGAGAGGAACTTAAGCAGGCCAAGGATGTAGCCGATGCTGCCAACCGGGCTAAAAGTGAGTTTCTGGCCAATATGAGCCATGAGCTAAGAACACCGCTTAACTCGATTTTAGGCTTCAGCCAGGTGTTGGAAATGGAAGAGGATAGTCTCAGCGATCAGCAGCGTGAGTATGTAGGGTACATCAAAAGAAGCGGAGATCATTTACTGGAAATGGTAAATGATATACTGGACCTTTCCAAAATTGAAGCCGGCAGGATTGAAATTGAAAAGAAGCCGTTTAATCTCAATATCATGCTTTCCAGATCGCCTTCCACCATCAAATCTCTGGCGGATAAGAAGAAGATAAAGATGGAGTTGTATATCGTTCCGAATCTTGGTTTTATCGAAGCAGACGAAATAAGAATAAAACTGTTGCTCTACAATCTTCTCTCCAATGCCATCAAGTTTACCGATCCGGGAAAAAGAATTGGAATCGAGGCCCATATAAAGGATGATCGGGCGGTCATCGAAGTGTGGGATGAAGGCATAGGAATAGCCGAAGAGGACCTGGAAAATGTGTTTAATCCCTTTGAGCAGGTGGGCCAGGCGGAGTCAGGAAAACCCGAGGGAACCGGACTTGGACTGGCCATTTCGAGGCGGCTTATTGAACTTCACGTGGGAAGTCTTTCTGTAAAGAGCGAGAAAGGAGCGGGCAGCCGTTTTACGATCCTCCTTCCCGGAATAATTACTGACGGCAGAAGAAAAGTCAGGCCAGTAGAGGGAAAAATATCGGAAAGGAAAGAGCACCCCAAGATCAGTGGGAACATCCTTGTTGTGGAAGACAATGAAATTAATCTGAAGTTAATAACCTCGGTATTAGATCGACTGGGCTATGCAGTACATACTGAAAAACTTGGCCGGGAGGGAGTTAATGCCGCATTAGAAATGAAATTCGATCTTATATTAATGGATATTAATCTTCCTGATATAAACGGAGTTGAGGCCATGAAAAGGATAAAGGAGAAAGCAAAGGGCAGAATCCCGATTATTGCCCTTACCGCTTATGCGATGAAAGGAGATAGTGAGAAATTTAAAGCGGAAGGTTTTGACGGCTACATTTCAAAGCCTATAGAGATAAAAAATGTGCGAGAGACAAATAGAAGATTTCTTGAAATGATGAAGTTATTTTACAAGAAATCCATTATCGTGACAGAAATAACAGGCAGCCTATTTCCAGCTTTTGGGCGAATGGGATGGGTGGCCTTCTTGAGAGGTACCAATTTCGCTAAATGCCCGGGGGCCTGACCCTGGAAAACAATTATGCCAGGAGTAAAGAAATGGAACGGTCCGGATACGTAAACCCCCTGGTTACCCGTTACGCCAGCGGAGAGATGAGCGGCCTCTTCTCGGAAGAGGCCAGGTTCAGGAAGTGGAGGCAGTGCTGGGTGGCCCTGGCCGAGGCGGAGCGGGAGCTCGGGCTGGCCATCACGGCGGCTCAGATCGCGGAGCTGAAAGCAGGCCGGGACAATATAGATTTAAAGAGCATCTATGCGAAGGAGAGGGAACTGCGGCACGATGTCATGGCCGCTATCCATACTTACGGCGAGCAGTGCCCCGGGGCAAAGGGGATCATTCATTTAGGCGCCACCAGTTGTTTTGTGACCGACAATTCGGAATTGATGCAGTACCATGAAGCCCTCAGGCTGGTCCGGCTTCGCCTCCTGAGGGTGATCGGCAATCTGGCCGATTTTGCCGGGCGCCACAAGGCTCTGAAGTGCCTGGGCTACACCCACTTTCAGCCGGCCCAGCCCACGACCCTGGGAAAGAGGGCGGTCCTCTGGCTGCAGGAGCTGATTATTAATTTCGATGACCTCCGTTATACACTGGAGGGCTACCGCATTCGGGGAATCAAGGGAGCCACCGGCACGCAGGACAGCTTTTTAAAGCTCTTCGATGGGGACCAGGAGAAAGTCAAGAGGTTGAATGACCTGGTGTGCCGGAAATTAGGTTTTCCGGCCAGTTTTCCGGTTTGTGGGCAGACCTATCCGCGGCTCTTCGATACCAGGATCATGGATCTCCTGAAGAATATCTCCCAGAGCGCCCATAAATTCGCAGTTGATTTTCGTTTGATGCAGCATCTGAAGATGGTAGAGGAGCCCTTTGAGAAGAAGCAGGTGGGAAGCTCGGCCATGGCCTATAAGCGGAATCCCATGCGATGTGAGCGCTTATGTTCCCTGGCCCGCTATGTGATGAGCCAGGCCCAGGCGGCGGACCATACCGCCGCGAGCCAGTGGTTTGAAAGGAGCCTGGACGATTCTGCCGGCCGGCGGCTCTATCTTCCCCAGGGCTTCCTGGGCGTGGATGCTGTTTTGATAATTTACGCCAATGTAATCGAAAAGCCAGAGGTCTATCCCGGAATCATTGCAAAACTACTGGGCGAAGAGCTTCCTTTCCTGGCCACGGAAACGATTCTTATGGAGGGAGTCAAGAGAGGCGGGGACAGGCAGATGCTGCATGAGGCGATCAGGGAAAATGCTTTCGCCGCGGCCCAGGAGATCAAAGAGAAGGGCCTGGAAAACAGGCTGCTCGAAAAGCTCGGTAAAGACGGCCGTATTCCCTTCAATTTAAAAGAGTTGAAGAAGATCGCTTTTTCAACCGATTTCTCGGGCCGGGCCGAAAAGCAGGTGGAAGAATATCTGGCCGGAATCGTTAACCCCCTTCTTGAAGAGAATAAAGATCTACGTATGGAGAATGGTGAGTCCGGCAGCCGCGACGAAGACTATGAGCCTGACGATCGGATAAGAGTTTGATCGCGTTCTTCCCTGCGGGAGGCTTAAACCCCGGCAATCGGTACCCTGGAGCCGCAGGAGCTGCATTTTCCGCCCTCTATTCCCTCCATACTGGTGGAGTATCCCCTTCGCCGCACCAGGATATTCCCGCATTCGCTGCAAACGGTATTATTCTCATCAAGACCGATATTGCCGAGATAAACGTGGCGCAGGTATTTCCGGGCCGCTTCTCCGAGCTCCCCGAGCTTCACCGGGGAGGTCGCCGGAATCCGGTAACGGTATTGGGGATAATAGGCGGAAAGATGATAGGGAATATCCGGATTAAGGGAGGCTATGAAACTGGCGATGCGGGCGATTTCTTCTGTACTGTCATTTTTAGTCGGAATCACCAGGGTGGTGATTTCCAGGGAGATTTTATCCGCCGCCTGGCTTAAGAAACGTTTTACCTCTTCCAGCTTTCCTCCTATCTCCCGGCGGTAAAACTCGGGGTTGAAGGTTTTCAGATCGATGTTGGCCGCATCGAGGACCTCGAGCAGGGAGGAAGCCGGTTCCGGATTAATGTAGCCGTTGGAAACCAGCACATTCTTAAGCCCTTTTTCTTTAGCCGGCCTGGCCGTGTCCAGGATATATTCCAGGTGAATGAGCGGCTCCGAGTAGGTATAAGCCAGGCCGAAGGACCCCTGCTCCAGGGTCAGCTCAACTAAGTCTTCGGGACTGACAAAGTCGGCGGGAATATCGGTAGACTGGGAAATCCGGTAGTTCTGGCAGAAGGGGCATTTAAAAGAACAGCCCACGAAACCTACCGAGAGGATCGATTGACCCGGATAAAAATGGTAGAGCGGTTTCTTCTCAATAGGGTCCGTGGCTATGGATGACAATCTTCCGTAGAAGGGCAGTTCCAGCTCTCCGTTCCTGTTGAAACGGACTTTGCAAACGCCGTGTTTTCCAGGAGCTATCATGCAGTTATGCGGGCAGAGATGGCATTTTATATAGCCCTTATCTTTTTTTCCATAAAATCGTGCTTTCATCTTGGGTTTTCTCTCTCTAATAGAGTCTAATCCGGCTCTAAACATCAGGCAAGTCCCTGAAATAATCCGAAAAGCTCTGCTTGCGAAAATTTTAAGAAAAATGAATAATGCTTATCCGGAGGCTTGGGCAATGAGAATCATAATCGGCTCTGACCAGGGCGGGGTGCATCTGAAAAAAGAATTGATAGAATATCTAGAAAAAAAGGACCATGTAGTCAGGAACATGGGAATGGCTAGCGAAAGCCCGGTTGATTATCCCGATATAGCCGCCTTGACCTGCTCGGAGTTCAAGAGGGGAGGCTATGATTTCGGCATTCTTATCTGCGGGACCGGAATCGGTGTTACCATGGCTGCGAATAAGATAAAAGGAATCCGCTGCGCTGCACTGATGGATGAGTACAGCGCCAGAATGGCCAGGGCGCATAATATGGCCAACTTCATCGCCTTTGGAGGAAGAATGACCTACCGGGTTCCGGTGTCTGAAATGGTGGAAGCCTTCATCACGACCACATTCGAAGGCGGGCGGCATAAGCACCGGGTAGACAAGGTCATGGCGTTGGAATCCGGCTGACCGCGGCTCTTCCCAGGTTAATGGTTCCGTTGTGCCCCTGGCAACGCCGGGCCATTCCCGGCATTACGTGAGCTGACGGGTCGAGGAGCATCTCTTTGCCGGTGAGGCCGGGGGCGTACACCTCTCTCTCCGGCCGGGAAATCTTAGGCGGAAACAGGGCTTAAGTTTGCCAGGAGGTAATCTTCCGCCTCCACGGACCAGAGACCGCCGTGCCCGGCTGTGATTCGGGCCAATTCCCTGAAAAGTGGGTCTGTCTCTCCTTTCCTCTCAAAATCGACGATCCCGGTCAGCTCAAGATCAATATGGGTGTAGATGAGCTTCTTACCGCCCGGGATATCAGGAAGATTCAGGGTTGTGTCGATAACGGCGTTCAATCCGCCCACATGGGTGATCATCCCGGCGGGATTGATTCTTCTTTCTGACATCAGCTTTAGTGATTCGATCATATCCTCGGTGTTGCCGCCGCTGGTGCCCACCAGGTGGGTAGATGAGTAATGTACATTGTAAAAATTGAGCTCCGCGGCAAAAACCGGGTCTGTGGGCCCGGCAAAGAAGTTGAGACATCCGTCTCTCCCCAATATTTTATCGCCCAGCTCAATCACTGCCCGTACCGGGGCCAGGACAAAAACGTCGTCGAAACCATTTCTTTCCGTAAAAGAAAGCAGGCGCTCCTCCGGGCCGCTTAAGCCCCGGGTGTTTAAAAAAATGAGCCTTACCCCGTTCCGGGCCGCATCTTCCTCCGGGTAGAGCTTTCGGGCCCGGGCCAGGCGCTCCTCGTCGATATCGGTGATGGCCAGGAGCCCTGGCCTGCGATCGCCATGGAGAGCATAGTCCACGGCACCCAGGCCCATCGGGCCGGCGCCCGCCAGGATGGCCAGGTTCCCCCCTTCCTTGATCCCCATTAGATGCACGTAGGACCCCGGGCTGGAATGATAGCTGGCCTGAAAAGCGCCGACCAGGCAGGACACGGGCTCCGAGAGAGAGGCCGGGAAGTACCCTTCACCGGAGTAGCCCAGCAGGCAGTCGCACTCCATAACCTCATTCGGAATGATGATATGAGTGGCATCACCTCCGATATACCGGAACGAATAGCCCGGAGCATCGAGACTTTCTTTATAATTAAGAGCGGGCTGGATGGAAAACTTGCTTCCTTCGTTGAATTTACCCCGCCATTTATTCCCCACCTTAATAATTTTGCCTGAAAACTCATGGCCTATTATGATAGGGTTGCGGGCCACATCGTCCGGTACCCGCTTATGGTCAGCCCCCTGCCTGGCCGCTTTATAAGAGGACATGCAGATACTGTCCGAAACGACCTCGGCCAGGATTTCATCATCCTGAAGCGGCGGCAATTCGAACTCCTCCAGGCGGAGATCATTTTTTCCGTATAGACGTACCGCTAAAGTTTTCATAATGCTCCCTTATGCCTATCCTCAACTAATTTCTTAAGCCAGGACGATTTTTCCCAATAGAGCTGGGCCAGAAAACCGAGTATGGCAGAGCTAACGAGTCCGGTGAGCAAGAGCGGAGGCGCTATCATCCAGGCGTATTCACCGAAAGCTAGAAGGCGCGCCAGGACAATCTGGATTAGATTGCTGGCCAGGGCGCCGGCTATACTGACTCCGATCAGTGAGATTCTTTCCCCCAATAACTTTTTCGCGGCAATCATGGCCAATCCACTGGACAGAGAACCGCTTAAGGAGAATAAAAAAACAATGGAAAAAAAGGTTCCTTGAATCAGGGACTGACCTGCCGCCTTCAAGAGAATCAACAGGAAAACATTCTGCGGGGGAAGGATTTTCAAGGCGATCAGGATGGGCAGGTTGGCCAGGCCGAGGCGCATAAAAGGCAAGGGCTTTGGAATGATGTACTCGATCGAGGCGAGAAAGAGAGCCGTAGCCGCCCCTAAAGCAACGAAGTTTTCTTTTTGGAGCTTCGAGTTATAAGCTGAAGGCATCGATCTTGTTTTCACTTTTTCCTTTAATGGTAATGAAGATGCGGTTGGGCAGGCAGGCGATCCACTGTCCGGGTCTTGAAATGGGGCCCGCCTTCACGCAAATTTTTTCCGGACAGGGCGAAGAAACCACCCGCACTGCGCCTCCTGCGATTTCAAGGGCTGTTTTCCCTAAAGGACCGCCTAAGGAAAACGAGCGGGGATCCTTTAATGGCAGAATCCACTCTCCGGAAGAGTTTTTCACATGGACCGAGACGCCTGCTTCTCCCCGGAAATATACTCTGGAAGACAGCAGCCCGATTACCGCCAGGGTGAGGAAGAAGGCCATAATATCGAATGTTTTCAGCCTCAATACGCTTAACACTTAGCTCGCCCATCGCGGCTAGAGCCACGGTTTACCTGGCACCCTACCCCTACCCGGCGGGCAAATGACGGAGTTGTGGAATGGAAGCTCGCCGGTTTGCCGGTCGAGGAAGCCGAACAATTTAAAGCCTGAAGCCGTCAGGTCAGTTTTTCCTTAAGCGCGTCTATCTTGTCGGTCTGCTCCCAGGAAAAATGGTCCCGGCCGAAATGGCCGTAGACCGCGGTTTCTCGAAAAATCGGTTTCTGAAGGTCCAGGGCTTCGATGATCCCCCGGGGAGCCAGGGCAAAGACCTCGGGTATGACTCCTTCTATTTTAGCTTCGTCGATACTGCCGGTCCCAAAGGTGGAAACATTGATCGATACGGGTTCAGCCACCCCGATGGCATAGGCGAGCTGTACTTCGCATTTTTCACACAACTCCGCGGCCACCAGGTTTTTGGCGATATAACGGGCCATATAGGCCGCTGACCTGTCTACTTTGGTAGGGTCCTTGCCCGAAAAGGCCCCTCCCCCGTGCCTGGCCATTCCTCCGTAGGTATCCACGATTATTTTCCTTCCCGTAAGCCCGGTGTCTCCATGGGGACCACCTATTACAAACCGGCCGGTAGGATTAATGTGGTAAATTACTTTGGGATTAAGAATTTCAGGCGGAACGGCTTTTTTAATTACCTCCTCGATCAATGCTTCCTTGAGCTTTGTGTAGCTTATATCTTCCGAATGTTGATGGGAAAGGACAATGGTGGAAATTTCCTTGGGTTTCCCCTCCTCGTATCTTATCGTGACCTGGCACTTAGCGTCCGGCCGCATAAAGGGCAGAATGCCTCTTTTTCGCACTTCCGCCGCCCGCATCATGATCTGATGAGCGTAATGAATGGGAGCGGGCATCAGTTCCGGGGTTTCGGTGCAGGCGTAGCCGAACATCATTCCCTGGTCACCTGCGCCCTGTTCCTTATGCAGTCCATTTCCGGAGTTTACCCCCTGGGCGATATCCGGTGACTGCTCGTGAATCGTCGAGATCACGGAACAGGATTGATAGTCGATCCCATAGGAAGGATCGTCGTAGCCGATTGACTTCAAGACCCCCCGGACGATTCTCTGCAGGTCGATGTATCCCCTGGTGGTGATTTCACCCCCGACAAGGACCAAGCCGGTAGTGGTGAAGGACTCACAGGCAACCCTGGAATTAGAGTCTTGCTCTAAGGCGCTGTCCAGGACGGAATCCGAAACCTGATCGCAAATCTTGTCCGGATGCCCTTCCCCTACACTTTCCGAAGTAAAAACAAAATCCTTTCGCTCAGTCAATCTTAGCCTCCGTATCGAAAATTCAGCAACCAAGTTTAAAGTTCCTACCGGATAAAAAAAACTGCGCTAAGAGCGCAGTTTTCATTCTTTTCAATAAAAATGCCCGGCTTTTTAGCGCTTCTTTTTTCGTGGTTGCAATATGCCGCAAATCAATCCACTATTTATATTCTCTGCCGGAAAATATAATCATTCCTTCATTTGGTGTCAAGCTGGGGAGGTGTCTTCTTGACTTTCTCAGGAGAGATAGGTTTACCTTTACCCAGACCCATTTCAGTTGAACATTATTATCGGCTGCCCGGTCGCTTCGAGAACATTCAGCCAGAGGGGGTCTTCGGGAGAGAGGGTTTTTCGCCTCGAGGTGGCCAGCATGATGGGAACGTGGGTGAACTGGTTGTTCCACAGGCCGATAATCATACCCGTCTTGCCAGCCATCCCGGCATGGACGGCATTGTGTGCCAACTGCATGCAGTAGATGGAGTCGTGGGCATTGGCGGAAACCGAGCGCACCATATAGCTGGGATCTATATATTTTATATTAACGTAAAGGTCCGTATTGGCCTTAAAATATTTCTTGATCTCGGTCTTGAGGAAAATCCCGATGTCTCCCAGGACGGGGTTCCCCGAATCATCCTTACGGTCGCTCCCCTCCCGGACATACTGCTGTCCGGCTCCTTCCGCCACTATGATCACCGCGTGCCTGCGGGCGCGCAGGCGGGCTTCGAGAGCTTTGAAGAGCCCTTTTTCACCCTCAAGATCGAAGGGGACCTCAGGGATCAGGACGAAATTAACCTCGTTCATGGCCAGCGCGGCATTGGCAGCGATAAACCCGGACATTCTGCCCATGACCTTGACAATGCCGATACCGTTCGGGGCGCCCACGGCCTCCGTATGAGCGCCGCGGATGGCATCGGCGGCAATGGAAAAAGCCGTTTCCAGGCCGAAGGTCTTTTCCACGAAGGCAATATCATTATCGATTGTTTTTGGAATGACGATTACGGAGATATTCAAATCACGCTGTCGGATCGTTTCATAGATGCTTTCCACCCCCTTCAAGGTGCCGTCTCCGCCGATGGCAAAGAGCAGGGAAATATTCATCCGCTCCAGGCAGTCCACGATTGCATCGATATCCTGGGGTCCCCGGGAGGAGGCGAGTATGGAGCCTCCCTTTTCATGAATATCCACGACTTTATCGGGAGTCAGAAGAAGAGCCCCATGCTTGTACCTGGGAATGAATCCCTGGAACCCGTACCGGATGCCGTGGATTGTCTTTACCCGGTAACGGTAATAGAGCTCCATAACCAGGGAACGTATTACATTGTTAATGCCCGGGCAGAGCCCGCCGCAGGTCACTATGGCGGCCCTGCTTTTGGAAGGGTCAAAGTAAATCTTCTCCCTGGGACCGGCTTTTTCAAAAGCGGAAAGTTGTTTCTTTTCCTGTATCTGTTTCAGGATTAAATCCCGATCGGTATGATAGAGCACGGTGGCGCTTTCGGCAACATAATTGGCAATGCTGTCACCGAATACCGTGGATAGACCCAGGGGGGAAGGAACGGTCGATTTGCCGAGGGTGTCGATGGTTAAATCCCCAGGCTCTAATTCTTTATTTTCCATAATCCTGTCAATCCCTTTATTTCCCAGCTTTTTTTGCTCGACGGCTTTTAAAAGGGGACTCCACTTTTTTACACTTATGTTATACTATGTACAGGGAAAGAAGGAAAGCTGCTTTGTCTTTAAAGAGAAAGATCGCCGTTCTTGAGGGCCGGGCCATGATCCGGGTGCGAAAGATAAAAAATCGGGAACTATGCACGGTCGGAATCTGCCCGGCCTGCTGGAGTATCAAGGAAAGGCGCAGTGACCTGCTCATCCAATTGAAGAAAATGGGACTGGAGGTCGTCTTCAGGGATGACCGGCTCGAAGGAACCTACCGTCCGGGCAAGGATCATGCCCCAGGCTGCCGTTATTCTAATATTTCTTCAGATCCCTGGAAGAGGTTTGATTCGGCTTTAAAAAAACACCGGTGATTCATTCTTCCTGACTCATCTATTTCTCGTGAGCTACGGCGACTTTGAGCTCTCTGTCGGCATGATTTTGAATATAATCGAATAGGATGTGATGGCCGCCGATTTCAAAGGATTTAAATTGCAGTCCGATGTCCCCTTTATTTCGGGTTACCCGGCAGATTACCGAAATAATCTGCGTTCCGACCCTCAGTGAACAGGTGTCAATTTCCTGGTCCCGTTTCAAGTCGGCTGTTTGAGCCGGATCGTTAGGCTTGAAGCTGGCTCCCTGAATGGAGACTTCGGCCAGTTTTCCGGTCACAATGGACATGGTCCGGGGATGGCTGAATACCAATTGCAGGCGGTCGAGCTCGGTAGGTACGAGACGGTGAAATTTGCGCTGATCTTTCAGTGATCGATAGCGCCTGAAAAGCTCCTCGAGCCTGTTGAGCTCCTGTTTGTCCTTGATATTTTTGCTGATGATCCCATTGACCCCCAGGTGGGAGGCCTTAGCCGCTTCTTCGAAAGGAAAATTTTTACCCTGAAGCAGGATAAGCACCGCCTCTTCTTTGTTCTTTTTTTCTCTTAAGAGGTTGACCAGGGGTTTCCAGTGCCTGGGGAAATCCTCGGTGTGAAAGATGATCATTTCCGGGTCTAATTCTTCCAGGTTATCGATTGCCTTTACCGGATCGCTGTAGTGAACCAGCTCGAAGCCCACCGGTTTTAGATGATAGAGAAGATGGTTTTTGATTTCCTCATCTTTAGCGACAATCAGAACCTTCATTCACTCGGTTCCCAGGTTTGTCAGGCTGTAATCGGTAACCAGCCATAATCTGTCTCTTCGCTGCAGGGTATAGGTGTATCTTTTCACTTCCGTATAATCGCGGTAGTCAAACTTTTCCAGGACCAGTACGGTGGCTTCAAAGGGCGTGTAGCTGGTCTGTATTATCTCAAAACTCGAAGGGATCACCAGGATATCGTTATCCACTTTTTCCTGTTTAAGATCTTTTTTGAACAGGTCAAGCGTTCTTTTACGGTCTTCCTCCGACATCTGTCTATACCGGCGGGCTCTATCCGGCTGCCTGAGGAAGAGGCTTTCCAGGTCCAGGTAGAGGAAGAATTTTTCCCACTGGCTTTTTTGACGAGCCCCCAGGGTGTAGGCGATCACCTCATCCGGGGGCAGGCTTTCCCTGGCCAGCAGCTTCCCGGTTTCCTCTTCGATGGCCGCCCTTTCTTCAGGAGAGACAATTGCAGGTCTGATGTTGAGGATCAAATTATTCGATCTCAGGGTTTCGCCGGAATCGTTCAAATTGAGCTCCGGGAAAAACACGGCCCGGATAACGTACTGACCCGGTTTATCGATGTTGATAAAATCGGAAAGGCTCACCACGATACCGTATTTTTCACCCGGCTCGAGACTGATCTCACGGAATAGGACCGGTTGATTAGTGTTTCTGGCTATGGTAAATTTCCGGGAGTGATTGAGCATGATATTGGTCGGAGTGGTCACTTCAAAATCCAGGTTGTACACCCTGTAGTTGGCCATCTTGAAGCGATAGGTATGAGGGGAATTATTGGTGATGACCGTTTCAAGTTGAATGGGATGATCCGGATCATCGAGGAAATAAATTCTTTTTTCATAAAACCGGATTGAGAAGCCAATCCCGGCCGGATCACTCTCAGCGGTGTTTGAGAAGCAGTTGACCGTAATCAAAGAGAATAATAGAAATACCGCCAGTCGTTTCAATGTTCTACCCCGGGTATCCGTTATTATCTTCGGTAAATTGAATGATAACATTATTAGTTAATCACCTTACAGAATATTTAAAAAACCTGGAACCCTATAATAACCTTTTAAATGGGCTGCAGAAAGAGGAATTTTCTCTGGAAATCGAGGGCCCGAAGGGTGGTTTTTTACCCTTCCTTATTGAGCGGATTCACGGCAGCTTAGACCGGACTTCTTTGATTATCGTGCCCACGGAAATGGAAGCAGAAGGCCTGGTTCAGGACCTCTCGCTGTTTCCGGAGGCAAAGGCCGTTTTATTCCCCTGGTGGCAGACGATTCCTTACGGCGACGGTCACCCGCTGCCGTCCGTGTTAGGGGAGCGGGCGTGCCTTCTCTCCCGCTTGGCCGCCGGTGAAAGACTCATGGTCATTGCTCCTTTGCGAGCCTTCCTGGCCCCCTTACCGGACCCGGACCTTTTTTCGGCCCGGATTAATCTCAAGATCGATGATACGCTCGACCCTCTCCTGGTCGCCGAACGGCTTCAGAGCTTCGGCTATTTGAGGGTCCCGAGGGTGAGCTTGAAAGGGGAATTCGCCCTCCGGGGGGAGGTGCTGGATATTTTCTCATTTGGCGGAGAGGAAGCCGTTAGAATAGTATTGGATTTCGATCGAATTGCAGAGATAAAGCAGTTTAATCCGTTCACCCAGGTCTCTACGAGCAGGAGGGGATCGGTAACCATTCCACCGGTCAGGGAAGTAATCTTTACGGAGGAAGTTTTTAATGGCTTAAGAAGAAATTTGCATTCCTCGGGCCTTCTCGACCGGCCGGCTGCAGAGGTTTTAATTGAGCGGCTCCGGCTGAATCCGGACCTTCAAGGCATTGAGCTTCTTTTTCCCCTCTGTTTTGACCGCTCATATTCACTGATTGATTACTTGCCGGAAGATGCCCTCCTTTTCCCGATCGACCTGGAAACTCTTCAGGGGAGTTCACGGAACCTGCGCAAGGAATACCTGGCCCTGTATAAGCAGGCTTTGAGCGGTAAAAAATCTAAAGCTGAAAATAAAATGCCCTTGCCCGGGCCGGAATGGATTTTAATGGATTTCTCCCCGCTGATCGAGCAGTACCGGAGAAAGATAATCTTTCACACCCTGAAAGGCGGGGCCGAAGAAAGCCCCCGTCTTAAGTTCGTTTGCGACCCGCCGCGGTCATTCTTCGGCAACATCTCCTTTTTCAGAGACGAGCTGGCCAACCTGATTCAGGTGGGCTACCGGATTTTTATTTTTGCCGAATATGACCATCAGGCGGATAGGATCAGGCACCTCTTAAAAGATTTGGAGACAGAAGTAATCCCGGCCGGCATTTCCAGCGGTTTTTCGCTTCCCCAGGCAAAAATCATGGTAATCCAGGAAAACGAGATTTTCGGGCGGAAGAAACGCATTCCCCGTTCCCTGTTAAAGAGCATGAGCGAGGCTATTGATTCCTTTGTAGACCTCAATCCCGGGGATTACGTGGTTCACATAAATTACGGGATCGGTCTTTTCAACGGCATCGAGCGGATCAAAGCGGCTGGAAATGAACGGGACTATATCCACCTGGAGTATGCCGAGGGAGAGAGGATTTATCTGCCTATTGAACAGGTAAACCTGATTCAGAGATATATAGGCCAGGAGGGGAGAAAGCCCAGGCTGGACAGAATCGGCAGTAAGGGTTGGGAGAGCAAGAAAAACCGGGTCAGGCGCTCGGTGGAGGACCTGGCCCGTCGCCTGGTTAATCTGTACTCCCGGCGGAAGAAAGCCCTGGGCTTTTCTTTTCCGGCCGATACGGATTGGCAGAGCGAGTTCGAAGCGGGTTTTCCGTATCAGGAGACCGAAGATCAACTGCGCTGTATTGTTGAAGTCAAGCAGGATATGGAAAGCGCCCGGCCCATGGACAGGCTGATCTGTGGGGATGTGGGTTATGGCAAGACCGAGATCGCGCTGCGGGCCGCTTTCAAGGCGGTGATGGGCGGAAAGCAGGTGGCGGTCCTGGCTCCCACCACGATTCTGGTGGAACAGCATTTCGAGACTTTTTTGGAGCGCTTTGCTAAATTCCCCGTTAATATCGAGATGCTTTCCCGATTCTTGAGCCGGAAAGACCAGAGGATGGTTGTCGAGAGGATTGCCTCAGGAGATTGTGATATCGTGATCGGAACTCACCGGCTTCTTCAGAAGGATACTCGCTTCAAAAACCTGGGTCTGATGGTCGTCGATGAAGAGCAGAGGTTCGGGGTCAAGGATAAAGAAAAGCTTAAGGAATTAAAGACCTCGGTGGATTGTTTGACCCTCACGGCGACCCCCATCCCCCGTACCCTCCATATGTCGTTGATGAAAATCAGAGACATGTCGATCCTCAACACTCCGCCTCAAAACCGCCTGCCCATTGAGACTTTTATCCAGGAGTTCAACGAAGATGTCCTTACCGCTGCGATCCGGAATGAGGTCGAACGGGGAGGACAGGTGTACTACCTGCACAACCGGGTTCAGACCATTCCCCACGTTCATTCATTTTTAACGAAGGTCCTTCCCGAGGTGAGTATTGCCGTGGCCCACGGGCAGATGAACGGAGAGGAGCTTGAAGAGGTGATGCACCGATTTATCCGGAGAGACTTTGAAGTCCTTTTAGCCACCTCGATCATTGAAAACGGCCTGGATATTCCGAATGTGAATACCATCGTTATCGACCGGGCCGATATGTTCGGAATCTCTCAGCTTTACCAGCTCCGGGGCAGGGTGGGCAGAGCCGACCGGGCGGCTTTTGCCTACCTTTTCTATCCCAGAGGCAAGGCCATCTCCGAATTGGCCATGAAGAGGCTGAAGATTATTTCCGATTTTACGGAACTGGGCTCCGGGTTCAAGATTGCTCTCAAGGACCTGGAGATCCGGGGCGCCGGAAATCTATTGGGCAGGGAACAGCACGGCGATATCCTGGCGGTCGGTCTCGACATGTACCTCAGGCTTTTGGATGAGGCCATAGAAGAGCTCGGCGAAGAAAAAGAAGGAGTGGAAGCCCCGGATGTTTACCTGGAGCTGGAATATTCGGGTTATATACCGGATACCTATATCAGCGAACCCATGGAAAAGATGGAGGTATATAAGAAAATCGCCTCCATTACCACGGATGAAGAGCTGGATGTTATCCACCGGGAGCTGGATGACCGCTTCGGTCCCATTCCGGATGAGGTAATGAGTGTCTTTTCGATTGCGGAAATCCGTATTATCTGCAAGAAGCTCTATATTTCTTCCCTAAAGGAGAGAAACGGCACGGTAACAGTGGAGTTCTCCCGCCTGTCCGAGCTGGCTGTGGATAAGGTGCTCACCATAATCAGGGACAGCGGCGGGCGAGTCTCTCTCGATGCCGGAAAGCCTAATTGCCTGCTTTTAAAAACCGGTTCCATAAGCCTCAAGGACAAATCGGAGTTTATCTCCGAAAGGCTTTCCAGGCTGCTGTGATCAGGCTGCCCGGCTTTCCTGCCGTCCGGGTACGAGGATCAGCGCCGGTCCAGGGGCATGTATTCCCTGCTTCGGAAAACATTCTTATAGGCCGGCCGAATTATTCTTCCCCCGCTTATCAGCTCTTCGATGCGGTGGGCCGACCAGCCGGAAATACGGGCGATGGTAAAGATGGGCGTATATAGCTCGGAAGGAATATTCAGCATCTTATAGACAAAACCGGAGTAAAAATCGACATTGGCGGCCACGATTTTGTTGGAATTCTTTTCTTTTTTAAGAACCCGGGGAGCGAGCCTGGCGACACTTTCATAAAGTCCGTATTCATCCTCCATGGATTTTTCTCTGGCCAGGGCGGCGGCATTCTGTTTTAAGAGCACGGCCCTGGGATCGGAGAGGGTGTAGACGGCATGTCCGATGCCGTAAATCAGGCCCGTTCCGTCATAGGCTTCTTTTTTAACTATTTTGCTCAAGTAAGCCGCGATCTCGTCTTCATCTTTCCAGTCCTTAACATTGTCCTTGATGTCGGCTATCATGGCCATGACTTTTATGTTTGCGCCGCCGTGCCGCGGTCCCTTGAGGGACCCTGTCGCGGCCGCAATGGCCGAATAGGTATCCGTGCCGGTGGAGGTAACCACGTGGATGGTGAAGGAGGAGTTGTTGCCTCCTCCGTGTTCGGCATGGAGAACAAGAGCCAGGTCCAGGGTTTCGGCCTCCAGGCTGGTATATTTACTGTCCGGCCTGATCAGGTGCAGGAGATTCTCTGCAGTGCCGAGATTTTTCTTCGGCCGGTGTATGAAGAGGCTTTTACCGTTGTAATAGTGCGATTTGGCCTGGAAGCCGTAGGCGGCCATGGTCGGAAAGCGCGCGATCAGCTCGATGCATTGTCTCAGGACATTTTTAACGCTGTTGTCATCCGGATTGTTGTCATAGGAATAAGAGGCCAGTACGCTTCTGGCCAGCTTGTTCATGATATCGCTGCTCGGGGCTTTCAGGATCATGTTTTCCGTAAACCCGGCGGGAAGCTCCCTGTTTTCGCCGAGCAGGGCCCTGAACTGCTCCAACTGCCGGTGATTGGGCAGGTCGCCGAAGAGCAGGAGATAGGAGGCTTCCTCAAACCCGAAGCGCCTCTCCTTTCTGAAACCTTCGACGATGTCTTTGATCCGTAGGCCGCGATAGGTGAGCCGGCCTTCAACCGGGACCTTCTCCCCTTCATCTATGATATAGCCGTGCACGTCTCCGATTTCGGTCAGTCCGACCAGCACTCCCGATCCGTTATCATTTCTTAAGCCCCGCTTGACGGAATATTTATGGTATAGTTCCAGGGGAATTTTATTTTGCTGCACCGCATGCCTGGTCAATTCCTCCAGGAGTCCATTATTCAATTCTGCTTTTTTGTTTTCAGTTATCATAATTAAGCTCATATAAATTAAGATATTTGTATTTTTATACAATAAGACGGAGTATATAGCTAATAATAAGCTTTGGCAATCCCTTTTTGGGTAGAATTTTAAATAAGTATGCTTAATGTATGATCCGCTCGAGGATGATCATAAATACGATGGAAGCGGCGACAACGGCGGTGACATTTCCGATTATCAGGGAGAAGAGGGCGGCAAACACTCCTCCGCTGAGCCCGATCCAGGGCCGGTCCGGATCTATGGAAAGGATTCCCGGGAATATCAGGGCACCCAGGGCCGCGTAGGGAAAGTATTTCAGCCATCTCTGCACCCAACCCGGAAGCTGAAGCTTCTGGCCCAGGAGAAAAGGAATCAGCCGGGGAATATAAGTCACTGCGAACATACCCAGGATTATTAGCCAAATCATGTGGAGTCCTTTTCCGCCTGGGGCAGTAAAATGCCTGCCGCCGAAGCGATCAAAGTGGCAATCACAATTATCCAGCCGGGGGAAAGCCTCGGAACGGCTCTGGTCAAGGTCCAGGCAATCAAAGCACTGAGAGCGGCAATGATACCGGGTTTCCAATTCTTTTTTACGGAAGGAATCAATAGGCCGATGAACATGGCGTAAAGCGCGATCGTCATTCCGGAGACGAGTGACACCGGAATGAGAGCGGCAAAAAGATTACCGCCCAGAGAGCCCGCCGTCCAGGCCAGATAGGCCAGGAGAATTATAGCAAAAAAATGCAGGCCGGTCAGTTTTTTTTCCAGACAGGCGACCACGAAGGTTTCATCGGTAATACCAAAGGATAAAACAAATGCGGACCCTCTGGCGGTCTTAAGCTGCTGGGACAGCGATGCGCTCATGAGCAGATGTCTGAAGTTTATAAACAATGTGCTAAGTATGATTTCCCCGGCCGTTACCCCACTTTCGAGCAGTTTCAGGGCTAGGAATTGGCTGGCCCCGGCAAACACCCAGAGAGACATCCCGGTCGCTTCCAGTGCCGAAAGTCCGACCTGTTTAGCTAAAATACCGAAGGTAACGGCAATAGGAAGATACCCCAGGGCAATGGGCAGACCGGCCCTGAAGCCTTTTTGAAGATCAACCGCTTTCTTCATGTGGGACCTCTTCGTGGTCGTAGAATTCACATAGATTGGAATCAAAAAAAATGATTCTCCTTAAAGGAAGGTTCCTGCCGCATTTCCGGCAGTGAAGCCTGAAGAGAAATAATTTCTCCCGGCCCAGGTAGGCCAGGAGCCCGATACCGAGGACAACAGGGATCAGGACCGGATCAGGCAGCTCAAAGCGCCTGATAAGAATAGAGGAAACCATTAGAAGGAAGACCAAAATGGCGAAATATAAAGTGGCTGTTCGTTTTTTCAAGGTTTCTTCCTGATGCCTTCTCTGCACCAGGTTAACGGCCAGGACCGCGATCAAGACATAGGGAAGATTCCTGGCCAGAAAGCTCGCTGCCGGAAAGACCATTGCGATTTCTACCATTAGCTTTTTTTATCGAGTTCGAATTTCTTTCTATATTGAGGAACTTCGATCATCGGCGGCCGTTCCTCTTCAATGATATTATAATCGACCTCTTCAAAAACATTATCATTGACCTGGAACTGGCGCAGAGTTTTACTGAGCTCCGGTATATCGCCCAGAATGTCCAGAGATTGAATTCGGGTAAAAAAAGTCTGTAAGATGCCGAAAGCCATTTTCCCCAGTTCCCTGGTAGGCTGATTGCGGTGAACGCGCCTGTCCAGGTCTGTCTGGGCAAAGGCCTTCATTCCCCAGAGGTGGTAGACATCGAGCAGGTGGGAGGTCTCCACCCCGTAGCCGATGGGGAAAGGAATCCTTTCCAAGACCTCCCGCCGGACGGCGTATTCACCGGAGAGAGGCTGAATGATGGCCGTAAGCTCCGGAAAGAATAGAGAAAACAGGGGACGGACCAGTATCTCCGTGACTCTTCCTCCTCCGGAGGGCCGGATGCCCTGGGATGAGGCCAGGGGGCGGTCGTAAAAAGCTTTTACGTACTTGATCTGGGCTTTGTAAATGAGCGGCGCTACCAGCCCGTATACAAAGCGCGGGTGAATGTTCTTGATATCCGCATCGATGTACACGACGATATCGCCGGTAAGCTGGTAGATTGCCTTCCAGAGATTTTCACCCTTTCCTCGTTTCGCTCCCATACCTTTAAGAATCTCGGAAGACAGGTAGACATCGGCCCCGAAAGCCTCGGCAACCTCCACGGTTTTATCGGTAGAGCCGGAGTCAATAACAGCTATTTCGTCTAGAAGAGGGTAGCGGCTCATCAATTCGGATTTGAAGATGATTATTTCCTTACCGATGGTATTTTCCTCGTTGAGCGTGGGAATGCAGAGGGATACTTTCAGACCCTGCTTTTCCTTCTCCTTGATCAACTTGCGGAGGTCCCAGAAGGCGGAATGATGAAAAGTATTGGTCTTAAGCCAGGTATTAATCTGCATCACAGTACCCCCTGTCTATGGCCAGTAAAATTCCAATGAGCTGAGCCAGACCGGTGAATATCGGCTCGATCTTTACCAGCTCATTCAATTGGTTCTGGTGCTCGCCGAAGCTCATGCCTATGGCGATGGCCGGAATGTTGCGGTCGATGAATGCGGCAAGCTCCGAGGTGCTGGGCGATTTACGGGCCTGAATATCGAGGGCCCTCATGATTCTCCGGGCATTCCTGGCCAGGGGATGATTGAAGGGGATTCCGCCCGGGTTTCGGTGGGCGAAAACATCCAGGGTCACCTCCGCCCCTGTTTGGGAGGAAACTTCCGCGGTAATATCCTTGATCTGCTGGTAGATTTCTTCCCCAATCTCGTTTGATTCGCTGCGGATCTCGAAACGAAGGACTGCTCTTGTAGCGATGGTGTTGTATGATTGCCCTCCCTCAATGGCGCCCAGTACTATGTTGCTGCGGGGTCGCCTCCGAATCGGTATCTCCAGGATCTTGTTGATCACTTCATTGATCGTCACTATCGCCCCGACCGCTCCGAAGCGGGTCCAGTCGTACTCCTCAGGAACGGTGCAGATGATCTCCCCCCGGAACATTCCTATGGAATCGTGACTGAGCCTCCCCTGGGTGACCCCTTCAATGCAGACTCCCGCCTGAATTGGTATTTCCGAATTGGAAAGAAAAAAGCGCAGGCCCTCCAGATTCCCCCGCCCAAGGCTGCGCGCCGCGCCCATCAAGATCAGGTTGGACTTTAATTGAATCTCAAGCAGCTCTAAAAGCATGGGTAGGGTTACCATTACGGCCACTCCCAGGGCATTGTCCCCGAGGCCGGGCCCGATTATATAATCCGGGTGAACGGTTATGGTATGGTCCACATTGGCGGGAAAAACTGTATCGGTATGAGCGACCACCAAAGTGTTCTTCTCACCCTCTACTCCGGGCAGTATCCCCAGCACATTGCCTATCTCATCGGTTGAGGTATTTTGCAGACCGCTCTCGGTAAAACGATTCTCGATAAACTCTACGCGGCGCCTTTCTGCAAAGGTTGGAGCCGGAATTTCCCCGATCATCACCAGGTTAGCCAGAAGGATCTCCTGTATTGCCACCACCGCATCCTTGATGTAGGGCAGCGTGTTGATTATTTCATCTATTTTCTCCAATTCATCAATTATTTCCCTCATTCTTTCATTTTACGTTTGATCGGCCTGGATGTGCAAGCCGCTCCATTGGCCGTGGCCTTGTAAAATCACCATCTAAAAGAATCTTTATCCTCCTTTTAATCTGCCACCTTGGATTCCTGACCGGCGGGTAGATCGCCCTTCAGGACCTGCTTCGCAGATTATTGGGGAATTTCCAGCCAGGCTGCACTCTGCCAAAACCATGGCTCTCTTAGCATACCTGGTCTTCGAAGCCGACACCCCCCCCCAGTCGGGCAAAGGTGGCTAGCCTCTTATGGGGTGATCCTGAAGAGGAGTTCGAAGATTATTAAGGCGCTGAGGAGTCGCCTCTCCGTTTGTGAAATAAGAAACCCCGCCAAGCTCGTATTGTTAAGGGGGAAGATTGACCATCGAGATGCCGGTCATCTGGCCAGTACTCCTCTCACCTTACGTACCAGAGCCACCGGTGAAAAAGGTTTTTCCAGGAATTCCAGGCCCGGTTGCAAGACACCATGATGAACTATGGAGTCATCCGTATAGCCGGATATATAGAGTACCTTAATAGAGGGGCAAACAGCCGTTAATCTATCCGCGATCTCTTTCCCGCCCATACGCGGCATTACCACATCGGTAATGAGTAGATGGATATTGGCGTAGCTTCGCTGTTCAGCAACCCTTATCGCCTCTTCCCCGTTAGCAGCTTCATATACGGTAAAACCTTTGCCGCGCAGTATTCGTGAAATCATGGCCCGAACTTTAGGTTCATCCTCCACCACCAGCACGGTCTCGGTGCCATTCGGTAAATCACTTAGCTTCTTATCGGCAGATAAATCTGCCGCTTCTCCAGCGATCGTGGGCAGGAGAATCTTTATCGTAGTGCCCTGCCCCGGCTCATTGTAGACCCAGATATTGCCGTTATTCTGTTTGACGATACCGTAGCAGGTTGACAGCCCCAGTCCCGTTCCCTTGCCCTTTGCTTTGGTCGT
>CAZERV010000007.1:45835-47301 GCA_964514815.1 uncultured Spirochaetaceae bacterium
TGCTTTGGTCGTTTCATCCATTCCTTCCCCGGTATCACTGACAGCCAACATCCGTATCTGCCGGGTTTAATCTCGTCGTATTCATGGGCATACTTCTTGTCCAGGGTCACGTTCGCAGTTTCTATGGTGAGCTTGCCGCCCCTGGGCATGGCATCAGAAGCATTGATAGCTAGATTGGTCAAGATCTGCTCAATCTGTCCCGGGTCCACCTTAACAGACCACAGTTCATCGGCCGGGAGGGTGACCAGTTCAATATCTTCACTGATTAAACGGCGAAGCATCTTATCCATTTCGTGCAATATGTCGCTTAAATTTACAATACGCGGCTCTATTATTTGACGGCGGGAAAAGGCCAGGAGCTGGCGGGTCAGGTTTGCCGCGCGGTCGCCGGTGCTTTTTATTTCTTTAATATCCTGGTAGAGTGGGTTCTCCAGGGGAATTGACATCAGGGCAAGCTCGGCGTTTCCATTGATCACGGTCAGTAAGTTATTGAAGTCATGGGCAATACTCCCTGCCAGCAAGCCTACTGACTCCATCTTTTGAGCTTCTATGAACTGCTTTTCCAGCCGCTTATGCTCGGTAACGTCTGTAATGAAGGTCTGATAATAAGCAATATTTCCAGCGGTATCCCGGTTGCCGGATTGCCTCGGCAAACTTGTCTTTGGCGAGGGAAAGGTCTTCGGGATGGATATACTCTAAGGCGTTTTGGCCGAAAAAATATTTCGGGCTGTAGCCCAGAATCCGTTCTACCGAGGGGCTGACATAGCGCACGGAACCGTCGCTTTCCAGGAGTAGAATGATATCGGATGAAAAGTTGACGAGTTTGTTGAGCTGCTACACCGCCTGTTTACCCTCTCTTAGGACGACACCCTGAACCACCTGCAATCCGGTGGGCTTTATCCGGAAATAGCTTATTTATCCAGGACTCTAAATCGGGCACCGTTTCAGGGAGGTATCCAGTCAGCTCAGCCATGCTGTCGCTACATACAACTATCTTTCCGTCTTCACCCGTTATCAGCGTGGGTATGGGAGAATGGGAGTAGACAGAGCATAATTGAAGTCCCATGGGCTTGAGCCCTTTGGGCGGTTCTCTGCTTACAGATTTGAGCATGATTCTTTTCCATAGTAATAAAATATGGCAACAAGGTATAGTCTTATCTGGTTTCTGGCCGGTTACTACCTGGCGGAACGTATCCCGTCCGCCGCCTTAAAGGACGACAGGGCTTTTTGCGAATATGCAAACATTTATGTCCGATAACCGTGTTTCTTAAAATCGGCTCCTATAATCACAATCCATAAACCTGCCGCGGGGCAAGATAATGGGAAAACTTATCTAAAAGAGCCAGGCGAACGGAATAGCAGAAATGACAGGCATCCACATATTGATCATCATGCTTGACCTTGTAATTTTTGGCTAAGAGAGCCGGACCGCCTCGCAACAAAGGGCTGCAGATCGGGTGGGAATC
>CAZERV010000008.1:0-3434 GCA_964514815.1 uncultured Spirochaetaceae bacterium
TGTCTTCATCCCCGGAGGTCGTAGATGCCCGCAGGGTAGGGTGTCTTCATCCCCGCAGGGGGGGATTGCATATTGTAACTTTTTTTGGTAGATTTTATAAGGGAGTAAAGAATGTCAGATGAAGAACGTTTGAATCTTGAGGATGTCGGCGCAGGAACCGAAGAGGTAGAGGCTGAGGGCAGGAAGCCCGGTTTTCTGCCCGGTATCATTATCAGGATCCTGAAATACGCTGCTATCGGGCTGGGTTTTATTATTTTGGGGGCCACCACCACGGTCGTCACCTTTAACATAATAAACAGAGGCCGGAAAAGCAGCGATCTAGCCATTGTTTCTCCCCAGTATCAGGCTAAAGCCGAGCCCCTCCAGTATGACGACAGTATTGAATCGATCCGGGGCGTCACCGCCGATGAGGTGCCGGGAATTTTCAGTATTCAGGTCAGTTTAGGGTATGAAGAGGGGAACAATAGAATCGCTTTTGAGCTCAACGCCAGAAGACGGGAGATACAGAATATTGTTTTTCTTCATATCAGCAACAAATCGAAGGATGGATTAAAACCGGAGTATTATACGAAACTGCAGGAAGAGTTGAAAGAGCAGATAAACCGGGTCATGAAGAACGGTAAGATAAAACAGGTGGTTTTCAGGGAGTTTGTGGTTGCTCAATAGGAGTGAATAAATGGCTGAAGTATTGTCCCAGGATGAAATTGATCAGCTCTTGACTGCAATTTCCGCCGGAGAGATTAATACCGAAGAGATTCGCGCCCCGGCCGATCAGCGGAAAATAAAAATCTACGACTTTAAACGGCCGGATAAATTCTCCAAGGACCAGATCAGGACTGTCTCGATTATGCATGAAACTTTCGCCCGTTTGACAACCACATCGCTCTCCGCGCAGCTGCGCAGCCTGGTCCAGGTGCACGTTGCTTCGGTCGATCAGCTCACCTATGAGGAATTTATTCGCTCCATTCCCAACCCGACCACCATGGCGGTAATTGATATGGACCCCTTAAAGGGATCAGCCATCCTCGAGATAGACCCGGCCATCACCTTCTCTGTAATCGACCGGGTGTTCGGCGGACAGGGGGAAGGAGCGAAATTTTCCCGGGACCTGACCGACATCGAGCAGGCCGTAATGGAAGGAATCATCGTCCGAATACTGGGAAACTTGAGAGAATCATGGAGCACGGTTATTGATCTCCGGCCCAGGTTGGGCGGCATCGAAACCAATCCCCAGTTTGCCCAGATTGTGCCTCCATCCGAAATGGTGGTCCTGGTGACCCTGGAGACGAAAGTCGGCGATGTCGAGGGTATGATGAACCTCTGTATTCCCTACCTGACTATCGAACCGATTATCTCCAAACTATCGGCGCAGTACTGGTACTCTTCGGTGCGGAGAGGAACAACTACCGAAAACCTGAACATCCTCCGGAAGAGGCTTGCCACGGTTGCCGTGACCCTGATAGCCGAGATTGGGAGAATGGAGCTGCCGGTCAAAGATGTTATGGCCCTGCGTCCGGGTGACATCATAAGGCTTGATAACACAAGGGTAAATGATCCTATGCTTTTAAAAATCGGGAACCGGCAAAAATATCAATGCCGGCCCGGCGTGGTGGGGAATAAAATTGCCGTGCAAATTATGAAGAAACTCGAAGAAATCGGCCAGGAGGATTTTGAAGTGCTGACTAAAGGAGAGGGGGAAGACTGATGAGTGACGGTTCATTAACACAAGATGAAATTGATGCTCTGCTGCAGGAAACCGATAATTTGGAAATGGATACGGGTTCTCCGGGCGGGGAGCTGTTATCCGATCAGGAAAAAAACCAGTTCCTGAAACTGCTCGAGCAGATAGCCTCTACCCAGGCCTCAAATCTCACGATTCTGACCCGGAAGAAGGTTAATTTGGAAAAGCCGACTCTGGAGCTAAAGAGCCGGGATGAAATCGTGGGCCTACTTCCCGATGAGGTTGTGGATATAAAAATCGACTTTACCGACGGACTCCAGGGAGGACATTCCTACTTCCTGGATATAAACACCGCGCGAACTATAGCGGGCTTAATGATGGGCCAGACAGGTGTTGACCTGGATGACGCTGCCCTTTCGGCTGTGGCTGAAGCCCTTTCGCAGATCAGCGGTTCTGCCAGCACGGAAATCGGAAACCAGATCTCGCGCACGATAAAGACGATTCCCCCGGATTTTCAAAAGGTCGGCAGAGACCAGGTGCGCTTTCCGCAGGGCGATACGATCGTGAAGCTCGAATATCCCTTAATGATTGAAGGAGAAACACCCTCCAAATTCATTGAGCTCTATTCGCTTTCACTGGTTAAAGAGATCATCAGCCTGACCACAGGCGGGGCGTCCCAGGCAGCCCCGGATTCAGCGTTCGGGGGAGGTTTATTTAACCAGTCTGCGGCTCCCCCGGGAGCGGTGCCCGGCGTACAGCAGACCTTCGGACAACCTATCGGCGGCCAGGTATTGGGAGCGGCCCAGGCTCCGCCGAATGTCCAGCCCGTTCAGTTTGCCAATCTCCAGACTTCCGCGGGGACGGGAGAACAGGGGAATATCGGTCTGCTCATGGATATTTCCATGGAAATGACCGTGGAGCTGGGTAGGACTAAAAAGTTGATCCGGGAGATCCTGGGCATCGGCGAGGGCACGATTATTGAGTTGGACAAGCTGGCCGGCGAGCCGGTCGATATCCTGGTCAACCATAAGTTGATCGCCAAGGGCGAGGTCGTGGTTATTGATGAGAATTTCGGAGTCCGGGTTACGGAAATCGTCTCTCCGATGGAGAGAATGAGCGATTTGACTTAAAAGTTTTATTTTAAAAGGTTATTTGACAATAGTCGTTTAACCAGGCATAATAGAGCAAGTTTCACTGGGAGGGGGAAACTGAAAACTAGAAATTCACTGCCAGGGTTCCTGTTAATAGTCTTGCTGGCCGTTTCGGCCCATCCCGTCCGGGCTCAGGATACGAGCCCGGCGGAAAACACGCTCGAAATACCAGATGAGTCCGCCATTATTATCTCCGAAGGAGATCCGCTCGAAGAGACCGGGCTGGGTGAAGTGCCCATAATTTCAACCTGGGATTTTATCCGCATGCTGCTCATTCTCGCTGTGGTAGTAGGAGTGATCTATCTTATCTTCTTTATGTTAAAGCGGGCTTTAAGAAAGAGGATGCCTGAAAATGACCTCATTCTCCTGATAGGCTCCCGGAGCCTTTCGGGAAACAAGGCTCTGCACCTGGTTGAGGTGGGCAGGAGCATTTTCCTGATCGGCTCGGCGGACGGCGGGATATCGCTTATATCCGAGATTCAGGACCGGGAATCCATGGACCTGGTGCGATTGGAAAACGCCCGGACTTCGTTGAAAAATAAACAGAGCTTCTCCGATCTTCTCCAGGCCGTTTTCAAACCGGCTGGTCGCATCCCCGCAGG
>CAZERV010000008.1:3534-16455 GCA_964514815.1 uncultured Spirochaetaceae bacterium
ATCCCCGCAGGGGAGGGGGAGGGGGAGGGCGAAAATAAGCCGGGAGTGGCTGAAACTGTAGATTTCATGAAACAGCAGAGGGAACGGTTGAAGCGATTGAGACGCTGAGCTTAAGAAAAATCGGCAGAAGACATTTGAACTGGGAGGGGAAATGTCTGTCAAAGTCCTGTTATTATTTTTAATTATACTCATATCCTTAACACTGCCTGTCTCTATCCAGGCCCAGGAAGCACCGGCCGATGCTGCGGCGCCTGCAGTTGGACTGCCCTTTCCCTTTATAGACTTAAATGTGAGGGAAGCTGAAAATAACCGGGAAGTTGTTCTCTCTATTCAACTGCTTCTTCTCCTCTCCGTTTTGACCCTGGCGCCGTCGATCGTCATTCTGATGACTTCTTTCTTGAGAATCGCCATCGTATTTGACTTCATAAAGAGGGCTCTCTCTCTCCAGCAGGTGCCTCCGAACCAGATCCTGATGGGCCTGGCCTTCTTCCTGACCATTTTTATCATGTGGCCGACCCTGGATACGATCTATCAGAACTCTCTAAAGCCTTTCTCAGAGGGGAATATCGGCATTGAAGAGATGTACAGGGAGGCCGAAGCTCCCCTGCGATTGTTCATGTACAAGCAGATGAGCGACGATGCGAAGAACATCAGGCTCTTTATGCGGATGAGGGACCTGCCTAAACCGGATACTCTGAGCGATGTGCCGACCAGTATCCTCATTCCCGCTTTCGTGCTTCATGAATTAACCGTGGCTTTCAAGATTGGCATCCTGCTCTTTATTCCTTTCATAATCATAGACATGGTAGTGGCTTCGACTCTGATGTCCATGGGAATGATCATGCTGCCCCCGGTGATGATCTCTCTCCCCTTTAAGCTCATCCTTTTCGTGCTCGTGGATGGTTGGAGCTTAATCACCTTGGAGATCGTAAAAAGTTTCCGATAATTTAAAATAAGGAGGTGTAATATGAGTGCAGGTTTCGCCATAAATCTTCTGCGCGGCGGCGTGCTCCAGGCTTTGATGATCGCGGCCCCGATGCTTTTGATCGGCATGCTGGTGGGCTTGATAGTTTCCATTTTTCAGGCAACTACATCCATCCAGGAACAGACTCTGACCTTTGTGCCTAAAATCGCCGCCATCCTGGGGTCCCTGGTCCTGTTCGGTCCCTGGATCATCGCCTCGATGGTCCAATTCACGCTCAGGCTCTTCGGCAGGATTCCGGATATGACAGGATAGAGGAGTGATAGATTCTCTCATCATAAATTTCAATCTTTTTTTGCTTATCTTCAGCCGCATTTTCGCCCTGGTGGAGACGGCGCCCCTGCTCTCTTCCCGGGCCATACCGCAGACGGCCAAGATCGGTTTTTCCTTCTTTATTGCCATTGCCGTGTTTCCATGGATGTTGAATGAAGGATATTCCATTCCGGCAAATACAGGCGATTACTTCCTGCTGGTTATCGGGGAAGTCTTTCTCGGTCTGACCATGGGCTTTTTTCTGCAGATCATCTTTGCCGCTTTCCAGGTGGCGGGCCAATTATTTTCCCTGCAGATGGGATTTGGGGCCTCCCAGGTGTTTGATCCTCTGGCCCAGATTCAAATTCCCCTGATGGGGCAGTTTCTAAACATCATGGCCATGTTTATTTTCCTGACCGTTTCGGGGTTTCAGAAGCTCTTTTTAATCGGTATTTTCAGGTCCTTCAAGGCCGTGAAGGCAATCGACCTGGTGAGCGGCAGGGACTACCTGTTTTCTATTTTTATAAAAAGCCTGGGACGCTTATTCGAAACAGCCCTGACCATCTCATTTCCGATTCTCGGTACATTACTGCTGGTTTCCATAACCATGGGTTTACTGGCCAAAGCGGCCCCCCAAATGAACCTGTTGATGATGGGGTTTCCCGTAGCCATCGGGACCGCCTACCTGGTCTTAATTCTGGTCATGCCTCTTTTGGTTTCTGCTTTCATCCGGATTATTGAAGGGAGCTTCGATGAGCTGGCCCGGATCATAACCAGTCTGGGCGGGGGAGGCTGACATGCTGGTAAAGACGCCTTACCCGAATCCATTCGGCCTGCCCTCTTCCGCCCGACAGAAGCTGTCGGATGAAACCACTCACTTCCCGTTTAATGTGCATCTCCAGTGGTTTGCCGCCGAAGATGAGGGGCGAACCGAGGAGCCTACTGAGCATAAGCTCCGAAAAGCCAGGGAAGAAGGAAAGGTAGCCAAGTCGGCGGAGTTTACATCTGCGCTGATCCTTCTTTTCGGTATTGCTACCCTGGGGCTGATCGCTTCCTATTTAATGGCCAACACGACTGATATGCTTAAATTTTTCCTCGCCCATTCAACCGAAATGGATATTACTACCGACAGCGGTCTGATGCCTGCCTTTTACAGCTATTTAATCAGGTTGGTGCTCCCCACTATAACAGTGGTTTTTATTGCCGCCCTGGCCGGCAATATCTTACAGGTGGGTTTCCTTTTTTCCGCCAAACCGATAACTCCGGATTTAACCAGGATAATCCCCAGGTTCGGAAGATTTTTCCGGAGAGCCTTTTTCTCAGGCGAGGCGGCGTTTAACCTGGGAAAGTCGATCTTCAAAGTAATCGTGATAGGGACCATCGCTTTTTTGAACATCCGGGCGAAAATACCACAATTGGTCAATCTGATGGGAGCACCTTTTATGATGAGTATGCGCCTGGTCGGAATGACTGCTTTTGCGATCATGGTGGAGGCTGCCCTGGCACTGCTTGTTCTTTCGATTCCTGATTATTTCTTTCAGAGAAGACAGCACCTGGAAGCCTTGAAGATGTCTAAACAGGAAATCAAAGAAGAGCATAAAATGTATGAAGGGGACCCCCTGATAAAGAGCCGCCTCCGGGAGAGGATGCGGGAGCTCCTGACCAGGAACATGATGAAGGCGGTTCCCAAGGCCGATGTGGTAATTACAAACCCAACTCACTTTGCCGTGGCTCTCGAATGGAAACCAAGGCTCATGGAAGCTCCTACGGTCACGGCCAAAGGGGTCGATGCGATCGCCGAAAAAATTAAGGAGATAGCCCGGGAGAATAACGTGCCCCTGGTCGAGAACAAGCCCCTGGCCCGGGTCTTATACCGGGAGGTGGAGATCGGAGATGTCATACCGGCGGAGTATTACGAGGTGACGGCATTGATCCTGGCCGAGGTCTTCAAGCTCAGCGGAAAGACGGCGGAGGCGGTCTAGTATGGCAGATGCAGGAAGAATAAGAGGAGCTGCCCAGGCCCGGAGAAGCGATGTCCTGGTGGCCGTCGGGGTGATTGTCGTGGTCATGATGATGATCATTCCACTGCCGGCCTTCATTCTCGATACCCTGATGACGATGAACATAGTCTTGAGTTTGCTGATTATCCTGATCGTCCTCTATATCAGGCAGGCCCTGGAGTTTTCCGTCTTTCCGACTCTTCTGCTGATAGCCACTGTCTTCGGGCTGGCCTTGAATGTCTCCTCCACCAGGTTGATCCTTTCCAGGGGCAGCCTGTTCGCGGGGAAGATTATTCGGGCCTTCGGTACCTTTGTGGTAGGCGCCGCAGGCGTCGAGGGCTATGTCATCGGCCTGATCATTTTCGCCATCATCATTGCCGTCCAGTTCATCGTCATTACCAAGGGTTCCGCCCGGGTGGCTGAAGTCGCCGCCCGCTTTACCCTGGATGCCCTTCCGGGCAAGCAGATGGCTATAGAGGCCGAGTACAATTCGGGCCTGATTACCGAGGAAGAGGCGACCCTGAAGAAGAATGAGCTTCAAAGGCAGGCCGATTTCTACGGGGCCATGGACGGCGCAGCCAAGTTCGTGCAGGGAAATGTGAAAGTCGGAATTCTCATCACCCTGATCAACATAATCGGGGGTATGGTCATCGGCATGACCATTCACGGGGAACCGTTCAGCGTCGCCCTTGATACCTACGTCTCCCTGGCGATCGGAGACGGATTGGTGACCCAGCTCCCCGCCCTGCTGATCTCTATTTCTACCGGTATCATAGTGACCAGGGCCATTTCGGAAGCCTCTTTTGGAAGCGATATTAGCGAACAGTTCGCCCGTCAATCCAGGCCGTATTTAATCGCCGCCGGCTTTTTAGCCGTGCTCGGCGTCCTCCCTGGTTTTCCCTGGTATATCCTCTTTCCCCTTGCCGGCGTGTTGGCGGGATTGGGGCTGTCGCTCCGCCGGAAGATGGCCGCCGAGAAGGAGAAGGAAAAGATCAAGGAAGTTGAAGCCCGGGAGAGGGCTGCGCCGGTCGAAATAGCTCCGGTTGTGCCGCTGGATCCTCTTTCTCTGGAGATCGGTTACGGGCTGATTCCCCTGGTGGATAAAGACCACGGCGCCGAGCTTCTTGACCGGATTACCAGGATACGCCGGGAAGCCGCCCTGGATCTGGGTCTGGTGGTGCCCAGAATCCGTATTATTGACAACATGCGGCTGGAACCGTCAGAATATTGTTTTAAGATCAAAGGAGTAGAGGTAGGAAGAGGCAATATTAAAATGAGCCATTACCTGGCCATCAACCCCGGAGGAATAAAGGAAGAGGTCGAAGGGGAAAAGACCAGGGACCCGGCCTTTGGACTGCCGGCCGTCTGGATTACCGAGGAGCAGAGGGAAAGGGCCGAGCAGTTGGGTTATACGGTCGTTGACCCGCCTTCGATCATTGCGACGCATCTGAGCGAAATCATCAAGAGCCATGCCGCTGAGATCCTGGGACGCCAGGAGGTCCAGGCCATTTTAGATGCCCTGAAATCGGATTATCCGGCCGTGGTGGAAGAGATCGGCAGTGTTTTTAAGGAGGGAGTGACCGGATTAATTCAGAAGGTCCTGCAGGGCCTTCTTCGAGAGCACGTATCCATCAGGAATATGGTTGTTATTCTGGAGACCCTGGCGGATTACGGAACGGTGAGCAAGGATATCGGCTTTCTCATCGAGAAGGTGAGGCAGGCGCTGGGCAGACAGATCTGCCTGCAGTATACCGATGAGAATAAGGTCTTGAGAGTATTGATCCTGGCTCCCGAATTGGAGCAAAAAATAATCGATTCCCGGGTGGAAGCGGCGGGGAGGATTGTATCCGCCCTGGAACCCGAGCTGCAGCGCCGTTGGGTAAACGCCCTGTCTAATTCGGTGAAGAATGTCCAGGACCAGGGCTACACACCGATAATTCTTTGTTCGGAAGCGGGAAGATCCCTGGTCAAGTCGAGCAGCGAAAGGGAAATTCCCAACCTGGTGGTTATATCGATACCCGAGGTCGTTACGGACATGACGGTTGAGAGCCTCGGTGAAATACGAATGGAGTTGTAATGGAGGGAGCAATTCAGTATTTTACCGTGCAGGCTGTCACCCCCAGGGAAGCTCTGGAAAAAATGAAGAGGCAGTACGGACCGGAGGCCAGGATTCTGACCCATAAGAACATTCGGCGCGGCGGCCTGTTCGGACTTTTCGCCAGGGAAGGAGTTGAGATTACCGGTTATGTGCCAGGCAGCAGCCTGAGACCGAGCGCCCAGCCCTTTTCGGGCGGGGCAGATTCGGGCACTCGGCTTTCTGCGAACGGGATGGCGTCAAACAGAGCTTCGGTGGGGCGCCAGGCGGGAATTGAAGAGACCAAGAAAAAAATACTGGCTGAGGCCAGGAGAGAGCAAGCCTTTCAACTGATCTTGAAAGAGATTCAATCTCTCAAGGAAAATTTGAACGATCCTTACAATCTGTCTGTGGATGCGCGTCGGGAACAGCACCCGCAAATTGAAAAAATATCAGAGCTCATGCGCTGCAATGATTTTACTGAGGATTTTCTCGAGGAAATACTCCGTAGAATCCGGCGGGAGTTCTCCCTGGAGGACCTGGCCCAGGAATCGGTTTTGCAGAACTCGGTCCTGGAATGGGTGGGAGAAAAAATCGGCATTTGCCCGCCCATTCCCAGTCAGGGGGAAAAGATCGGGATTTTTATTATTATCGGTCCTACCGGAGTGGGCAAAACAACGACTATAGCTAAACTGGCGGCGATTTACGGAGTCGGAAATAATCGTGTTAACGGCCGGAACGTAAGAATCGTCACTATCGATAACTACCGGATCGCGGCTCGTCGCCAGATTGAGACGTATGCAGAAATTATGAGGGTTCCCTGTTCTTTCGTGGAAAGCTTGGGCGATTTTAAAAAGGTGATTGCGATGTCAAAAGAGGGGGAGCTGATCCTGGTGGATACGATCGGAAAAAGCCCCAGGAACCTGGGCAAGCTGGCGGAGATGCAGGAGATTATCGACGCTGCGGGGCCTTTGAGCGAGATTCATCTGGCCATCAGCTCCACAACCAAGGCTTCAGATGTCGAGGATATTCTCAGGCAGTTTGAGCCTTTCAGGTATAAGGCGGTCATTCTTACCAAGCTGGATGAGACCTTAAGAATCGGGAACGTAATCAGCATCCTGGCTAAAATGAATAAACCGATCTCCTATCTGGCGGACGGACAGGGAGTTCCCCAGGATATCGAAGAGGCTTCGGTGATTCGCCTGCTGATGAACCTGGAGGGTTTTCGAATTAACAGGGAAAGGCTCGAGGAGAAGTTTGGCAAGCGTGAGAAGATTCTGGATAGATATTGGAGTTAAAGGTGGGCGATCAGGCAGAGAAACTTCGAGAGATTATGCAAAACCGCTCGATAGAACATGAAAAGAACTCCCGGATCATTACAATTTCCAGCGGCAAGGGCGGGGTAGGCAAAACCAATATTGCAGTCAATTTAGCTATTGCCTACGCCGGACTGGGTAAAAAGGTGATTGTTATGGACGCCGACCTGGGACTCGCCAACGTTAATGTCGTTTTGGGAGTAATTCCCAGGTACAACCTCTACCACCTGATCCGAGGGCAGAAGAGAATGCATGAGATTCTGCTCGATACCAGTTACGGAATTCAAATTGTGGCCGGCGCCTCGGGGTTTTCCAAGATCGCCAACCTGTCGAATGAAGAGCGAAAAGTCTTTATCGACGAGCTTTGCGAGCTTTCCTGGGCGGATGTCATCGTTATAGATACCAGCGCCGGAGTATCCGACAATGTTCTGTCCTTTATCGCAGCTGCCGATGATGCGGTGATCGTAACCACACCCGAACCCACCGCGATTACCGATGCTTATGGGATTGTGAAGATTATTGCCACGGAAATCGATAACCTTGACCTGGGCCTGAAACTGGTGGTCAACAGGGTTAAATCCGTTACCGAGGGAAGAAAAGTGGCGGAAAGGGTTATTAATATTGCCGGCCAGTTTCTTAATTACAAACTGGATTATCTCGGGTTCATCTATGACGATATTCTGGTTCATAAGGCAGTGGTCAAACAAAAGCCGTTTTTAGTGATGGACCCGAAAGGAAAAGCTTCCATCTGTATAGACCATATTGTCAGGAGACTGGAAAATATTGAGTATAAAGAGGGGAGCGGCGTGAATAAATTCTTGAGGAGGTTCTTCGGTTCTCAGTAAAAAGAGTACCTTGACGACCTCTTTTTTTTACCCTAATCTTATAATGAGGGAAGGGCTTACAATGTTGAACTGGAAAGTGACAGGGGGATTTGCCGGTTTCGGAGCCTTAGTTTCTCTGATTTCCGGGTTCTTGGGCGGGAATCCCTTTGGTAATGTGCTCTTAAAGATGTTAGCTTCCTCTTTTTTGCTGGCTGCGGTGGGTTTCGGAGTCGGCCTGCTGATCAGAAGATATCTTCCCGAGCTGGCTTTTAATAGAGAATCTCAAGATCGAACCGGCGATTCTGGTCCGGATTCTTCCGGGGAGGTCGACATAGTCATCCCGGAAGAAAATCCGCATCTCCGGAACGGGGTAAGCGTGGTTTCATCCGACCTCTTAGGTCGGGAGGTTTCAGATATTTCGGAGGGAGCGGTCGGTTTAGACAAATCGGAGGAAAACGCCGAAGAGGTGGAAGAAGTAACGGCCGAAGATGATGGAGAAGTGGTTTCATCCGACCTCTCAGGTCGGGAAGAGGTTTTGGAAGAAGAACCTGCCCTGCTTGAGTCTTCGTCGACCGATGCTTTCTTTGCAGCGGAAGCGGATGTGGATTCGCTTCCTGAAATGGAAGGTATTGAAGGCTCCTTCACCGGCGCCTCCGAATCCGAGCCGGCCTCACCGGCAGGGCGCAGTCCATCGCCTTCGGATGGCATGGATGATTCCCGCCGCAGTAAAACTGAAAAAATAATGCAATCGGAGGATCCCGCCTATCTAGCTAAAGCGGTGCGAACATTTTTGAAGAAGGATCAGGAAGGGTAGAACGGTGATGAGTGTAAGCATCCGGGACGGAAAGTCGGAGGAGGAGCTCTGGGAGCACTATAAAAAGAGCAGAGATCCGAAGGTCAGGGATTTTTTCGTCAAAAAGTATGCCCCTTTAGTCAAATATGTAGCCGGCAAAGTAGCCATCGGAATGCCGAATAATGTGGAGTTTGATGATCTGGTCGGCTATGGGGTTTTCGGCCTCTTCGATGCGATCGAGAAATTCGATCCGGATAAGCATGTAAAGTTTAAAACCTATGCGGTAACCAGAATACGGGGAGCGATTTTTGACGAGCTGCGCTCAATCGATTGGGTACCTCGCTCGGTGCGTCAAAAAACCAGGGAGGTTGAAGAAACGATCAGGAAACTGGAATCTTCTCTGGGCAGGGCGGCTACGGACAGGGAAATTGCCAGGGATATGAAGATCGATCTCAAGGAATTTCAGCAGATCATGCTGAAAATATCAGGCACTTCCGTACTTTCCTTAAATGAAGTTTGGTACACGGGTGAAGATAACGATAAGATATCTATTGTGGAGAGCATCGAATCACCCTCAAGCTTTAATCCGGACACCATCGTTGAAAAGGAAGAGATAAAACGAGTCATAGTCGAGGCGATTCATGAGCTTCCTGAAAAAGAAAAAAAAGTGCTTATTCTCTATTACTATGAAGATCTTACTCTAAAAGAAATCGGAGAAGTACTGGAAGTAACGGAATCGCGCATCTCCCAGCTCCACACAAAAGCAATTATGAGGCTCAGGGCTAAGCTCTCCAATGTAAAGAGAGGAATCCTATGATTAATCTTCCCCGGTTAAGGGAATATGTGCGGAATCAGCTTACCGAAGACCGAAACGTGAAATCGATTCGAGCCAGGGGCGAGAGCATTGAGGACGCCTTGAGACAGGCCTCGATAGAGCTGGGCTGCCCGGTTAAAAAAATAGAGTATGAAATAATTGAAATGGGCAGTAAGGGCACTTTCGGATTGGGGAAAAAGGCCTGGATCATCCTTGCTTATGAGACTGTCCCGGAAGCGAAACTCCCCGGTTTCGATGAGGAAGATCTGGACAGTTTGGGATTTGATACGGAGATACCCATCGAGATAGAGAGGCGGCCGGGAGAAGTATTTGTCCGCCTTACCGCCGATGGGGTGTTTTTAAAAGTTACCAGGCCGGTGGGCAGTGAAGTCAGAGCCACGGAGAGAATGGTCCTTGAACTGCTCTCCTTGCGCGGGGTTACCGATTATAACAGGTCTCTGGTAGCCAGGGCCCTAAAGCAGGCGGACGGTGAATATATCCGGATAGGCGATTTCGATTATAATCCGGCCAATCAATCCACTCTTTCCGTCGATATCAGCGATCAGGAGATGAAGGCTTATATGATCATCAGCCGGCCGGGACCGGGCGGTACGGATTTATCCCCTGAAGAGATTAAGGCGCTCTTAAGAAACAACGGTCTGACCTACGGGCTCAGCGATGAGAAAATCCAGTATTTCATCGATTACCCGCACTATAACGAGAAGATTCTGGTGGCCGAGGGAACAGAGCCATTAAACGGCAGGGATGCCCGGATTATCTATAATTTTACCACGGATCACTCCCAGGTAAGGCTGAAAGAAAAGAACGGGCGAGTGGACTTCAAAGAGCTGAACCTGGTAGAGAACGTGGAAGCGGGACAGCTTGTGGCCAGGAAGATTCCGCCGGAAGAGGGGATCAAAGGATTTAGCGTCCTGGGCAAGGCTCTGCCGGCCAAATCCGGGAAAAACGTTGAGCTTGACATCGGAAAGAATGTAAAACTTGCCGAAGACGGCCTTACTGTTATTGCCACCATCAATGGACAGGTACTGTTATCGGCGGGAAAAATCAATGTAGAGCCGATCTATACCGTGCCGGGCGATGTCAACTTCAAAACCGGCAACATCCTCTTCCTGGGCACCGTGATCGTTAAAGGAAACGTGGAAGACGGATTTACGGTAAAGGCGGCCGGAAACATAGAGATCATGGGCAGCGTCGGTAAATGCGTCCTGGATGCCGAGGGTGAGGTTATCGTGCATCAGGGAATTTTGGGGAAAAACGGCGGCCATGTGCGGGCCGGCATTAATGTGGTTGCCAAATTCATCGAGCATGCCAGGGTAGAATCCGAGGAAAATGTCATTGTCTCAGACGGCATTATTCATTCTTTTGTTGATGCCAACAAGCGTATCATCTGCCAGGGTAAAAGGGCTTCCATAGTCGGTGGAAGGCTGCGGGCGGCCGAAGAGATAAACGCCAAGACCCTGGGGTCTGTGGCCGGCACGGAGACGATCCTGGAGACTGGTTTTGACCCCAAGCGAAAGGAACGAATTCTTAAGTTGATGGATAAAAAGAGAGAGATTGAGAAACAGCTTGAAGAAAAAGAGCTGAGCATCAAAACCCTGGAAAACCTGAAAAAAGTACAGAAGAAGCTTCCCGAAGAGAAGGCCAATTTTTTGCAGGAGCTCCACGAGCAGAGGGTGCAGATCCTGGGCGAGCTCGATGAAATAAATAAAGAGTGTGCGGAGATAAATGAGTATTTAGCCTCGCTGACGACAAAAGGGAAAGTCTCAGCTTCGGACAGAGTTTTCCCGGGGGTTAAAATATTTATCAAGAATGAAAACCTGATTGTGAGAAACGAATTTAAAAAGATTACCTTCTTTCTGGAGGGTAAAGAAGTGAGAATGACCAAATATGAACCGCTAGACGAGGAGTTTATCAGGAGTTAAAATGCCGCTTCTGCCAATAGATCTGCAGACCATGTTTTCCCAAATGAACCAGGTCGGTAAGGAGCAAGCCGCCCGAGAGGCCGTCTCTCCCCAGTTCCAGCTTTCCCAGGGAGCCGAGATCGTAAAGAGGACCGAAGAGGATGATAATTCGGTCAATCAGACTCGCGACACGGGTGATGGGCTGGAAAAAGTCAAAGATCAAAAAGAAAGGGAGGGCAAGAGAAGAGCATCCGGCCGGGAGAAGAAGGAAAAAGAATCAACCCGGGAGGAAGAAAAGAAATACTTCGAAGATCCTGACCTGGGCCATCATGTTAATATAGTCGGTTGATTCCATTATGGAACGATTAATAATATTTATATCATTTTCAATCCTTGGTTACATGCTGATTTATCTTATCCTTAAAAAAAAAATCGAAAAGTCCAATGATCCGGCTGCAATGCTTGATAAGATTCGGGAAGAAGTTACCGGAATCATTGTTGAGCTCAATAAAACGACCGATCGAAATATCGCCCTGATTGAAGATAAAATGAACAGTCTCATGGATCTTCTGGAGAAAGCCGATATAAAAATAAGTCTTCTTCGCCGCGAAGGTGAAAAGCATGAGGTCAGCAAGAAAGTCTACAGCCATATTGCCAGGAACAAGACTCCGGAGGCGGCAGAAAAAAGTCTTGATACCCGCGCCGAAGTCCTCAGGATGCACGGCTCAGGCTTCTCAAACCCCCTGATCTCCAGGCGAATAGGCATAACCCTGGGAGAGGTTGAGTTGATCATCTCGCTCAATGAAAGGAAAAGATAATTTGAGCAAGATTGTTGGAATCGATCTCGGCACGACGAACTCCTGCCTGGCCTTTATGGACGGCCGGCAGCCGCGCATTATTCCAAATGACCGGGGGAACAGGGTAACCCCTTCGGTTGTCGCCTTTCCAAAAGAGGGCGGGGTGCTGGTCGGAGAAGCGGCGAAAAACCAGGCCGTGATCAATGCGGAAAGGACTATGATCTCAGTCAAGCGGGTCATGGGCTCAGAGACCGGTTTTGCTATAGACGGCCGGCTCTTTTCTCCTGAAGAAATCAGCGCCTTTATTTTGCAAAAATTAAAAACAGATGCCGAGAATTTCCTGGGAGAAGAGGTGGTGGAAGCGGTCATCACTGTTCCCGCCTATTTCACGGAAAAACAGCGAAAAGCGACCATGAGAGCCGGCTCACTGGCCGGCCTGGAGATAAAGAGAATCATTAATGAACCGACGTCGGTTGCGCTGGCTTATGGTTTCCGGATTTCGTCGGATGCCTTGATCCAGCCTTCGCTGGGTGCTCCCGATCGGGCCTCCGGTCAAGTGGTTTCATCCGACAGCTTCTGTCGGGAGGCAAGACCCGACAGAAGCTGTCGGATGAAACCACCTGAAAGGATCTGTGTCTTTGATCTCGGCGGCGGCACTTTTGATGTAACCGTTCTGAATAGGAGAGACGGCGTTTTTGAAGTCCTGGCGACAAAGGGGAACAACTACCTGGGCGGGCTGGATTTCGATGACCGTCTGCTGGACGTCGTGCTGGCCAGGTTTTGCGAGCAGAGCGGGGTTGATCTGGCTCAAGATCCGGTCTTACTTCAGATGCTGCGGGAGGAAGTTGAGAAGGCTAAAATCGAGCTTTCCTCAAGGGAGACGACCGTAATAGCTCTTCCTTTTTTTCTCGGTAAAGGGCAGCCCAGGCACCTGAGCTGCCAGATTAGCCGGAAGCAGTTTGAAGAGCTGATCCGAGATCGGGTGGAGGAGACGATTGCTCTTACCGAGCAGGCTCTTAAGGATGCAAGCTTAAGTTTTAGTGATATCGATACCTTCCTGTTTTCCGGCGGCTCTTGCCGGATACCTCTGGTTAAAGAAAGCCTGAAACTTAAAGCCGGGTGGTTTCATCCGACAGCTTCTGTCGGG
>CAZERV010000008.1:16555-18407 GCA_964514815.1 uncultured Spirochaetaceae bacterium
CGGGTGGTTTCATCCGACAGCTTCTGTCGGGCGAAGTACAATTGCTTCAATTGGGCTAAATCCCGAAGAATCGGTAGCCCTGGGCGCGGCCGTCCAGGCTGCGCTTATCAAGGGGGAAGTAAAGGGGGTTGTGCTGTTAGATGTGACTCCCTATTCCCTGGGGGTAGAAATAGAAGGAGGAAGGTTTATACCGCTGATTAAACGAAACAGCCGCGTTCCGGTGCGGATGAAGCGGATGTTTACCACTATATCCGATAACCAGGGCGCGGTGGAAATTAATGTACTCCAGGGAGACCAGGTAAGGTGTGCAAAGAATATCTCTATAGGCAGGTTCCTGCTTTCAGGCATCAGAGAGGCTTCCAGGGGAGAGCCGAGAATCGAGGTTTCTTTTCAGCTTGATGTAGACGGTATTCTCCATGTGGAAGCCAGGGACCTGGATACCGGAGCGAGGCAGTGGGTCATTCTCTCCGGGGGAGAGTCCGAGAAGATGGAGAAGGAGAAGTTATCTTTTTCGCGGCGGGCAAAGTTAAAAAATCGCCTGAAGTCATTGATTTCCCGGGTCCAGGCGCTGATCGGCTCTGTGGTTTCATCCGACAGCTTCTGTCGGGAGAAAACAGATATCCTGGAAGTTGGGCCGGAAAGTAATAACAGTCTGGATGCGGCCTTTAGAAGGGAAATTAATGAGATTATCAAGAAAGCAAACCGGGCGGTCATTTCCGGGAAGCCCGAAGAGATGACCGAGTGCCGGATTGCCCTGGAAACGATTTTAGGAGAATTGGAAGTAATCAGCCAGATTGCGGAGGAGCTATATGGATAGGCATGAACTGCCCGACCTAAGAGGTCGGATGAAACCACATAAAACACTCGGAGTGTCTCAAAATGCCTCGGAAGAGGAAATAAGAGGAGCTTTCAGAAATCTGGCCAAGCTGTATCATCCCGACGCCTCCGGGAGGCAGGGAAGTAGTGAAAAGTTTTCCCGGGTCGCCCAGGCTTATAAAACACTTAAGTCTAGAGAGAAAAAGGAACACTTGATTAATTTTCCGGTAAAGAACACTTCCCGATCCTTCTCTTCATATTATACCGGTACCGGTACCGGTACCGGCACCGGCACAGGCACTCCGCAGGATGTCTTCAAATTGGGACGGTTGTTGCTTTTTAATGTGGATCCTGGCCTGAGAGCTTTCGCCGCCGTCAGATTGGGAAACTCTGGAAAAAGAAGCTCCTATGCCTTCTTACGGAAGGCATTTGCAGACAAGAATGAGCTGGTTCTGAAATCTGTGGTAAAAGCAATCGGGACCTTAAATATATATCAATCCGCCGGTGAGCTGGGCTCCTTGTTTTTAAGGAGCGGCATAGATCTAAAAGAAACGATCCTCGATACTATAAGTGGTTTTGGCAGCCGGAAAGGCTTTAAAAATATTCTCATCATGGCCATGAAGGACCAGGATGCCGCCATCCGCAAGAAAGCGCTTCATATCTTCGCCGTGCCCGGAGGATAAGAGCAGATGGGAACCAGATACGTATGTTTTACGATCGGAAAAGGAAGATACGGAGTGCCTGTAGATGATGTAGTACAGATTATCCGCTATGAAGAGGCGGCCGAAGTTCCCACCGCCGCGCCCTTTGTTGAGGGTGCGCTCAATCTGCAGGGCGATGTAATTCCGGTCATCAATGTCCGGAAACGGTTCGGCCTTTCTGAGCTTGAGAATACCAGAAAAACTCGCGTGCTTGTAGTCGGCAGGGAAGGCAAAAATTACGGTTTGCTCGTTGACGGGGTGCGGGAAATTCTTGATCTGAGTGAAGAGAAGATTGTTAATGAATCAACCCGACCTAAGAGGTCGGATGAAACCAC
>CAZERV010000008.1:18507-46440 GCA_964514815.1 uncultured Spirochaetaceae bacterium
ACCCGACCTAAGAGGTCGGATGAAACCACATCGGTCTTTGGTATGAATGCCGATTTTATCTTAGGAATCGCTAAAGTGAATGAAAGTATGTTGATAATCCTGGATATTTTTAAAATACTCTCTACTTCAAGCAAGATCTCGGTGACCGAGTGAGAGGTTGGTGTGCCTGCTGCCGGAATTGATGAAAAGAAATATCTCCGCGCTTTTCTTGAGGAAGCCGAGGAGCTGTTGGAAAAGCTCAGTGATTCTCTTCTAGAGCTGGAAAAGGACACGGAAAATACCGAGCTGGTCCATGAGGTATTCAGACTCATCCATTCTATCAAATCCGAGTCCGCGTTATTAGGCTTCACCTGTTTGAGTGAGCTGGCTCACCGGCTTGAGGATGTGTTCGAGAGAATCAGATCGGGCGGGATTGGTCTTGACAAACCGCTGATGGATAAGATTTTTACCGGCTCGGACCTGATTCATGAAATGATCGCCAGAATCTCCCGGGGAGAGAGCGATTCCAATATCGATGACCGTTCGCTGATCGAGGAGCAGGAAAGCCTCGGCCGCAGAGAGGAGCTTCCGGAACCTGGCCCGGCCCGACCTAAGAGGTCGGATGAAACCACGCAGTCGCCGCCGGCGAAAGTGGTTTCATCCGACAGCTTCTGTCGGGCTGAAAATCGAGTAAAGCTTTCGGAATTGGAGAGAATCCAACTTCTGGAAGCCCGGGACCGGGGAGAAGGGCTTTACCGATTGAGCTACCGGATTGATAACGATGTAGAGATGAAATATCCGCGGGCCTATCTTGTCTTCAATAAGCTGGAGATGCTGGTAAACGTAGTTAAAACGGTGCCCGAGATGGCTGAACCGTTGAAGAAAGATGCCCTGTATTCCCGGGTTACCGTTTTCTTTTCGACCGATATTGACCGCCAGGAGATCTTAGAGGCCTGTGAAGTCGATCAAGTGAGCGATGTTGAGCACTCACCGCTTGAATATGATGCCTTATTAACTGCAACCGTGCCGTGTGAAGGCCCGGCGGAGGCATTAACGGCCTCCGGTCCTGTGTCGGCGGCGGCTGCGCCCGCCGAGCTTCCTTTGGGCCGGTCAACAGCCCGACCTAAGAGGTCGGATGAAACCACTGCGTTTTCCGTGCAGCCAAAGATCCCGGATACTGAAATGGCGAGGACAAGTATTGAGAAATCATCAATCCGGGTGGAAACCAGAAAATTGAACGACCTGTGGCGTTTGCTCGGGGAGCTGATTCTTTGTAAAGGCCATCTCTCCCGTTTACAGATTACTTATGAAGATCTGGCCGAGTCGGGTCTATTAAAGGATAAATTGGAATCCGTGACTGACTTTTTGGAAAAAATTTCAAACGGAATGCAGCAGGCCATGATGGAAACCCGGATGGTTCCGATCGCCGTTCTTTTCAATAAATTTCCCCGCCTGGTTCGCGACCTTTCCAGGAAATTGGGAAAGGAGGTGGAACTGAGAATAGAAGGAAAAGAGACCGAGATAGATCGAAGCATTATTGAAATACTTTCCGATCCTCTCACCCATATCATTCGTAATGCCCTGGATCATGGCATCGAATCATCGGCTGAAAGGCTCCGTAAGGGAAAGAACGTAAGAGGAATAATCCACATATCCGCCTGGCAGCAAGGAGGCAAGATCATCATTGAAATCATCGATGACGGCTGCGGCCTGGATGTTGAGAAAATTCGACAGAAGGCCGGTGTTGAACCGAACATCAGCGAAGATGAGCTCTTCAGCTTGGTCTTCGCTCCCGGATTTTCCACCAAAGACGATGTTACCGAGGTGTCCGGGAGGGGCGTGGGCATGGACGTAGTTGCCACCAGGATCAAGGATAACCTGAAAGGGGAAGTGCTGGTGAAGAGCCGGAAGGACCTTGGCACGACCATCACGATACTTTTGCCCCTGACTCTCACCATCGTTCATTCCCTGGTGATCCGCAGCGCAGATCATTACTATGCTGTGCCCATCCGCAATATTGATGAAACGGTAAAAATCACGGAGCAGGATGCCTGGGATGATTCCTCCGATGGGAAGATTCCTCTCGTCAGTCTAAAGGAGCTCCTCTACTCAAAACCGGATGGTTCGAGAGGTCCCGGGAAGCACGGACCGGAACGGATCCACGAATCCGAAGAGATTAACGGGGTGATCATCCGGCAAAAGGGGAAGAAGGTCTGTTTATTGGTCGATGAGCTGGTGGACGAGGAGGATGTTGTAATTAAGCCCGTTGATGATATGCTCAATCTTAAACGTCTCTTCTCCGGAGTTTCCGTATTGGGAGATGGGCGTATCCTGTTTGTCCTGGACACTGCTCGTATTGTAGAGAATTCAGGACGGGAATCGGGAGAATGAATGGCGGCTAGAATTAAAACCGGATCTGATCGTGCTGGACATAACCATGCCTGAGATGAACGGTTTGGAGGCAATGAAGAAGATCCTGGCCATTGATCCGAGGGCCAATATAGTTATCTGCTCCGCCTTAGGCCAGCAAAACCTCATAGTCGAAGCTATCAAGGCAGGAATAAAAGACTTTATTGTCAAGCCCTTTAAGACGGAAAGACTCCTGTCGGCAATCGGTAAGGCTCTTAAAAGTTGACCGGCAGGACACAAAAAAACGGTATGCCTGGACGTCGGGTGAGCATACCGTCTTAAAGAAGGGTTTTTAATAGATATTTCCCTCCATTTTAACTTTCGGTCTTGAGGTCTATAACTTTAACGAAATTAGGGCCGCAGGAATCCGGTTCAATAAATCTAGATGGAACCTGGCCGACTCAAGGAGCTCCTTGTATATCGCCTCGGTGGTCTCAAGCACATCTTCCAGGCGCTTATTCGCTCTGGTTTCATCCGACCTCTCAGGTCGGGTGGTTTCATCCGACCTCTTAGGTCGGGCGCCCGCATCGATGATTTTCCTGATCAAGCCCTGGATAAGGAATCCGGCCACCTGCCGGGAAGATAGGTCGAGTATCTTTTTATCGAACCTGTCAAGAGTTTTCAGGATTCGATCAAGATGCTTTTTATCCATAGAAGCCGGCGGAGGAAGGTTTCGGCAGAACTCAAGACCCTCGCCGGTGATTTTTTCAAGCTGCTTAAGCTCTTCTGCTAGAGCGGTGAGGGAAAGGATAACCTTCTTCCATTTCTCCTTCTTATCTCCGCATGCGACTTGAGTATGTCTTGCCTGCCTCATAAGAGCTTCGATTTTTTCTCTGTTTAAGGGCAGATCGAGGAGGAGTTCCGGATCTATGAACGGCATTCCCTCGATCTTAATCCCGCCGGAGGCCAGGTTGTAAGTCATTACGGTGGACGACATTTCGGTCCCGACCGATTGCATCTGGTTTTCAAACCACCACTTATAAATTATCATTCTCCGGTCCGTGAGGGTGAGATCTCCGGAATTGGCGGTTGCGGGAAATAGCTGCGCTTCGTGAAGATAGTGCACCATCCGGTCCTCAACCGGGGAGAGTAGATCGGAGTGAATATGCATGCTCTCCTCAAAAAAGGTGCCCCGGGCGTGAGTCTTTTTTCCCGGAAAACTAAGGTCAAGGCCGGCCATATAAATCGGACCGGCTCCCGTAATCCTGGCAAAGTCCCAGGCGGTGGTAGCCACGGACCCTCCCGCTCCGATTGTGCCTTTCCGGCCGATTATGGATTCGAGAAACTGGCCCAGGGGGAAAAAGGAGGAGACAAAGTAGGTCGCCAGGCTCAGAGTCCGGAAAATCCTGGGGTTGGTCGAGGATTCCGTTATCAGGACTGACTGTTTGGGATGTGCCCAGTCGAGGTGCCGGGTATTCCAGTACTGGGGATCGACGGTGACCAAAAAATCCGGTTCCACCCCATTCAGGCAGCAGAGTCGGAAGGAGGTGTCCACGGCAACTAAAACCAGGCGATCTTTAAGCTCGGGAAGAAGGGGCAGTATTTGATCGAGGGAAGGACCGGCGCCCAGAACCAGGGCGGGTAAGCCTTTAAAAATCCCGGCCAGCTCCGATATGCCGGGGCTGAATATAAAGGGTTCCAGGTTGCTGAGCAGGTTTTGCACCCAGAGCTTACCAAAACGCCTTAAAGTATTAATATTGACTTCTTTCCGGTCGAGCGCTGTCCTAAGCAGTCGATCGACTTTCTGATAATAGACGACCTGGCAAGCCACAAGTGGGAGAAGCCTGAAAACTTCAGGCCTGGAGAGTGGCATAGTTTCGATACTCATTATAATGCTTTCCGGCTCTTCCTCCAAAAACCAGTTAACCAGGGGCGATGAGAACAGTCCGCCTAGATCCCTGGATTGAAGGGCCTCCAGAAAAAGGTCAAGATCCGGTTCAATAACCGCCGCGGGTGCTTCCGGGAAGCTGGCCAGAAAGGCTTCCACCAGGTAGCCCAATCCGAATCCGTAAAAAATGCCTGTGGAGGTCTCCGGGCTTGCTCCCCGGCTGATGATGCGCCGGGCTTCCGTTTGCGGGTCGTATTTTGAGTGTAGATAGGCGCCCCTGATCAGGGCGGAAGGGGAGCCGGAAGGCGTGGAGACAATTTCCAATCCTGTTTCAGGTGGTTTCATCCGACCTCTTAGGTCGGGAGGGACGGGGGAAAGTTTTTTTACTTCCAGGTAGGGATGATTCGCCAATAGAATGCGGAGATTTTTTTGATACATATTCGTTCGAGAAAGGCTCATTCCAGTTCCAGGTAGATGGTGGTAACTTCTTTGATAAGAGTTCCCGGGGGGGGATTCTGGGCAACCACATACCCCTCACCCTTGATTTGAATTTTAAAATTCTCATGCTGAAAGAGGGGGAGCAGGAGCCTTTTGGGTGTCCCGGTCAGGTCCGGCATTCGGGAGCCTATAGTAATCTTTGGGGGGAGTTTTATACTGATTTCACTGGATTGTTCCAGCACGGTATCCCCCTCTTTGGGAACTCCCAGGTAGGAAATGAGCCGCTCCGCAACTTCTTTGAAAAGCGGGGCCGCTATCCTGCTGCCATAGGTGTCTTTCCCTCTCGGGTGGTTGATTACCGTATAGACTATGAGCCGCGGGCTATCGGTGGGAAAGATACCCAGATAGGAGGCGATAAAATCTTCTTGAGAATAGGTGCCGGTCTCAGGGTCAATGACCTGGGCAGTCCCTGTTTTGGCTGAAATCCGCACTCCGTCGATCCTCCCTCTTTGGGCCGTGCCGCCCTCATGAGTAGCGGTTTCCATCATCTCCAGGACCATCCGGGCCGTCTGCGGAGATAATACTTCCCCGATCGGCTCCCGGCTGAACTCTTTTATTACTTCACCCTGGGGGGAGATTATTTTTTTGACGATCTGCGGTTTTAAGAGAAGCCCGTCATTGGCAAATACCGTAGCCGCCTGCAGTATCTGCAGGGCAGAGACGGAGATCTCATGGCCGAAAGCTATGGTTGGTTTGGTGCGGGCGGACCATTTCTCAGGGCTTGCTAAAATGCCTGCGCTTTCACCGGGCAGGGGCAGGCCGGCGGGCCTGCCGAAGCCGAAACGAACCAGGGCCTGGTAAAAAGACTCGGCATCCACATTTTCCGAAGCATATGCGGCTCCGACGTTACAGGAGTATTTCAAGATTTTTTGGGCATTTACCCAGCCGTGAGCGCGCAGGTCCCTGATCTCGATGACCTGCCCGTCCGGCAGCTCTTTTTCATAATACCCATTGCAGAAAAACTCCTCATTCGGGTCCAGGGTCCCGAGATCGAGCATGGCCGCTATGGAAAAGATCTTAAACACCGATCCCGGTTCATAGGCCCGTCTCAAAGGCAGGTTCTCCAGGGCCTTTTCGTCAAAGCGATTGTATTCGTTGGGATCGAAATTAGGTATAGAAGTGTAGCCCAGGATTTCACCGGTTACGGCATTCATAACCATGATAGACACGGAATCGGCCTTATTCTCCTCATAAGCTTTCCGGGCAAATTCTTCAATAAAATACTGGATATTGATATCTATGGTCAGGAAGACCTGGTTGCCGTACACTTCCTTGATATCCTGGCCCACGGCCGGCGGGGAAAGGATATTGTTAAAAGTGTACTCGATTCCGTCCAGGCCGAAGTTGTCGACCCCGGTATAGCCGATAATATGGGAGGCCAGGTTCTGCTCGGGGTAATTCCTGCCAAACTCCGGGGTAAGATTGATACCCTTCATTTTCTCTGCCGCCAGGAGCTCCTTGATCCGTTCCGATTCCGTAGGGGTAATTTTCCTTTTCAGGTAGACGAATCCCGAATAATCTTTGAATCTTCTCAAGATTTCTTTTTCGGGCAGGGTGAGAATTTCGGCCAGAAGGCCGGTTGTTTCTTCCAGGTTCCTAATATGGGGAATCCAGGCAGAGACTGAGCTCAGCCTGGTCGAAATAGCCAGGATTTTTCCGTTTCTGTCCAGGATCGGCCCCCTCGCCACAATGGGGAGCGAGATGGAATCCGAATTCTCGGTAAGAGGAGTCAGAACCATAAGCTGAAACAGCTTTCCGATGATGATCAGGATTGTCACGGTCAGGAAGGAGATAAAAACTAAAAACCTCCTTTTTTCCTTTAATTTTCCCACTATTTTTATATTTCCCTGGAGATCTGTTCTTCTCATGTTCAAGCGATACTTAATATTAATATGCAGTATTATAAATGTCGATATGATTTGTAGGAATCATGATCAATGTACTGCAACATCAGAGGGTTTCACGTCGACCAGTCATTCTGCGAAAAAAGCGGTCTCTTTCGAAACCTGAAAAAAGAAGATTGCTCTCTCTAATCAAGGAAAGGCCTAAACTTGAGCTCGTCCTGGTGGGCACCCTGATCCTTTCCATATGCGTTCCCCTGATCACCCGCCTGCCGGCCTATTCAGCCGGCTATTCGGCCGGTTTTCACCTCCCTGGACCTGAGAGATCGGAAGTGGAAAAGCTTTTCTCCCAGTATCTCGATCTCGAGAAGGCGCAGAGCCCCGGGAAAGAAAACCTCCATCCGAATGTCATCAAGTCCCTGAGCTTAACCACCTACCAGGTAAAAAAGGGAGACACTATCTCCGGAATTGCCCAAAAGTTCAGACTGAATCTGGACACCGTCATCAGTTATAACAATATACGGGATGCCAGGGCCCTTAAAGAGGGCGCCGTCTTGAAACTGCCCAACACCGACGGGTTGAAGCACCGGGTAAAGAGAGGGGATTACCTGGGAGGAATTGCCAGGAAATATGGAGTTTCTTTCAATAACCTGCTGGACTGGAACAGCCTGGATTCTTCCCTGATAAAGCCCGGACAGGAGCTGTTTATTCCTGAAGTCCGTTTGAGCGAGCATGAATTGAACCAGGTATTGGGCAAACTTTTTATCTATCCGACCAGGGGAATAGTCAGCTCGAGATTCGGGATGAGAAACGATCCCTTTACCGGGGTCAGGCGGTTTCACAACGGGGTTGATCTTAAAGGCCGGGAAGGCACGCTCGTCAAGGCGGCGATGTCGGGAAAGGTGGCCATGACAGGATACAATGCCAATTACGGCAAATATATAATCCTGAGTCACTCGGAAGGATACCAGACCTTTTACGGCCATCTGGACAAGTTTCAGGTGCGCAAGGGTCAGAGGGTAAGCCAGGGGCAGATCATCGGGGAAATGGGAAACACAGGCTACAGCACCGGCCCTCATCTTCATTTCTCAATTTTCCGGAGGGGGGAGCCGGTTGACCCTTTTAAATACCTCCATTAATCTTTCCGGAGTAATGCGTAAATATTTTCCGAAAACTTTTTGGAAATATAGTCTCAAGACTATCATTATCTGTGGTTTTATATTCATTTCTGCAGCGATAATCATCTTTGTAGGCCTCCGGATTTTCTCCGAAAGAAAGAAATATCTCTTTTATACTCGAAATTGGGCGTCCGTCTCTTTGATAAGAGCAATCGGAAAAGACAATTATGAGAGAAATGAGAAAAAATTCTCCGTCTCTATCGGAGGCGGGTCGGTCAGCCTGCTGCCCCTCGACATCAAGCGCTATCTGGTTAAACCGGGAGATACCCTTTCCGAAATTGCCCACCGTTTCGGAATGGATCTCGACACGGTGGCATCTTTGAACCGGGAGTGGGGAAGCGGCGTCCATCTGATCACCATAGGCGAAGAGATAAAGATACCCAACCAGGACGGGATATATATTCGCCTGGAAAAAAGTCTGGAGGAAACCTGTGCCCGGAATTCCATTCCTCCCGAAGTGGTTCTTCAAGTTAATAGGGTGGAAAGCGCGGCTCCGGATATGGAGTTATTCTTTCCGGGCGTTCAGCATACGGGCATTGAGCGCAGCGTGGTGATCGGAACCGCCTTTCTATGGCCGGTCAGGGGTTATATAACCTCGGGATACGGGTACAGGCGGGACCCGTTTACAGGGAAGATCAAGTTTCACCGGGGAACCGACATCGGGGCTCCTGTCGGAACCATCATCCGCTCGACCCTGGACGGCCTGGTGCTCTCTGTCGGTCACGATCCGATGTTCGGAAAATATATTTTAATCAAGCATCAAATCGGATATACTTCTCTGTACGGGCATCTCGACAGCACCCTGGTGAAGAAGAGCGATTGGGTAAGAAGGGGACAGCGGATCGGACTGGTAGGGAGTACGGGTACCTCCACAGGGCCTCACCTGCATTTCGAGCTTAGAAAGAATGGAGTGCCCATCAACACCGCCGGTTTGATTACCGGAATTTATTGAATGCCGGATTAAAAGTTAGAGCAGGAGGGAAAATTGAGAAGAATTGTGTTCGTTGTGATAGGATTATTGGCTCTCTTTACTCTCCTTCGCCTTCATGCCGCGGGTGGGGACGAGGCCGGAGAGACGAAAGAGACCCGGTTCTTAATCCATCCCGGGGTGGTTGAATTTGAAGGGGAAGAAAGCGGCGCCCGTATCGCTTTCGGATTTCTGGAGCATTCCGGCCCCGGAGGACAGGGCAGGACCTGGAATATATTTCCTATCAGGATTTCCCTGCGCTCCGGGGGGAAACGATTTTCTCTCGGACTAAACGGCCTTTCGTTCATCACCCGCAGTGGATTAAAAATAGGCAAACCCATACATATCAGAAACGTGGAGCCCGGCGACATAATCAGCATTGGCGGCGAAGTAACGATCGAAGGAACCGTTCAAGGCGATGTTTGGACCCTGGGCGCAAATATTATCCTCTTGCCCGGCGCCGTAGTAACCGGAGATGTAGTAACCTTAGGCGGTACAATCGAGGCGGATAAGAGATCCCATATTAAAGGGAATAAGCAAGCGCTTCCCGACATAAAGATACCCTTCCTCGGCCTGCTTACCTCGGATAATTCGGCAGGCACCATTTACTTTTTAATCGAAGTGTTGGGAATCTTCCTGTTTTTGATTCTCCTGTTTTTAGCCGTTCACTTCTTCGGCAATCACCTAACCGGTTTAAACGGGGTCCTGGCTTCGCAGTGGCAGGGAAGCCTATTGTACCTGGTGCTGGCATTGCTCCTTCTGCCGGCGATTGTGCTGCTGCTGGTAAGCTCTATTGTCGGGATTATCCTGATTCCCTTTGTATTTATAATTCTGATCGTCCTTGCGGTCCTGGGCTATCTGGCAGCCGCGGTACGGCTGGGGCGGTGGATCAGGCGGCGCGGTGAAGATGAATCGGGATTGTTCATCTTTACTTCGGGGCTTTTGGGCCTGCTGGTCATTAAAGGACCTGCCGTCCTGGGCATCTTGCTATCCCTCTTGACCTCCGATCTCCTCAAAGGGATCGGCAGGTTCCTGGTCAGCGTGAGCTCGATCTTCATGGCGGCAGCCGTTCTCTACGGGTTGGGGGGAGCGCTAAAATACTTAAGAATTCAGGCGAAATCCTGACTCCTCCAACCGGAGCTTATTTACCGTCCGTGGCAGTACTTGTATTTTTTCCCGCTGCCGCACGGGCAGGGGTCATTCCGTCCTACCTTGGGATAGGTGCGTTTGACCTGCATCTTCTCAGGTTGTGCTTCCCGCCTTTCCCTTGCGGGAGGTCCTGAGAATTGGTCGAGCAGGGTGTGTCTGGCGCTGCGCAGGCTAGCCCGTTCCGGTCTCCTCGATTCGAAGGCCTGAATCCTGACACCGAATATCTTCCTGGCAATAGCGGTCCGGATGTCTACCAGCATCCGGTCGAAGATCTGGAATCCTTCCAGCTTATACTCAAGCAGGGGGTTCTTTTGCCCGTAAGCGCGTAAATATACAGCCTCCCGCAGGGCTTCCAGGTTCTCCAGATGGTCCTGCCAGCGGGCATCGATGCTCCTCAGGTACTCGAAACGGATAAAGAGATTGAGTTTGTCCCGGCCGATTTCCTCTTCCTTGGCTCTAAGATCCTCCTGTAAATCATTCAGGAAAAAGCCTTCCAATTCGGTCGGAGTCAGGGATTCCAGGTTTTCAATATCCCTAGAGGGAGTGTAAAAGAGCTTTTCTTTGAGTTGAGCGAGTAGATTGGAAAGACCATAGGAGCCCTCTCCCAGCCCGTCGCGATGTTCTTCAATCAGCTCAGTAACAATTTCCTCGGCAGTTTTCAATACCCTTTCGGCCAGGTTCGTGTCCTCGATGATCTCGTCTCTCCTGGCATAGATAAACTTCCTTTGCTCGTTGAGCACGTCATCGTATTCCAGCAGATGTTTCCTGATTTCGAAGTTTCTTTCTTCCACTTTTTTCTGAGCTTTTTCAATGGTCTTATTTATCCACGGGTGAAAGAGGGGCTCTCCTTCTTTCATCCCGATCCGGGACATCATGGATTTCCAGTTATCGCCCCCAAAAAGGCGCATCAGATCGTCATCCAGGCTTATGAAGAACCGGGACGAACCGGAATCTCCCTGCCGGCCCGATCTTCCCCTGAGTTGGTTGTCGATGCGGCGGGAGTCATGCCGCTCCGTGCCGAGAATATGTAGGCCCCCGACGCTTTTCACTTCTTCATATTCATTCTGCCATTTATAAAGCTCTTCGGCGTAGGACTTGGTGTACTCAGACTCTTCAGCGCCGGTGCCGGCTTTTTTTCGGGCCCGGAACTCCGGGTTCCCCCCCAGCTTGATATCCGTTCCCCGTCCGGCCATGTTGGTGGCAATGGTGACGGAGCCTTTGGCGCCCGCTTCGGCGATGATCAGCGCCTCCCGGTTGTGATTCTTGGCATTCAGGACCTCATGCCGGATCCCAAGGCCGGTCAGTAACATGGAAAGCTTCTCGGATTTTTGAATCGAAATCGTGCCGACTAAAACCGGCTGTCCCTTTTCATACAGCTCCTTGATTTCTGCACAAATGGCTTTGAGCTTATCGTCTTCGTTAAGATAAATGACGTCGTCATTATCCTTCCGGATAACCGGGCGGTTAGTGGGAATGACCAGTACCTCCAGGTTATAGATCTTGGCAAATTCCATGGCCTCCGTGTCCGCAGTTCCGGTCATACCGGAAAGCTTGTCGTACAGCCGGAAGTAGTTCTGAAAGGTAATGGTGGCAAGAGTCCTGTTTCGCTGGGCGATCTTGATATGCTCCTTCGCTTCTATCGCCTGGTGCAGGCCCTCGGAATAGCGGCGGCCGTAGAGAATTCGGCCGGTAAACTCATCGACAATCTGAACTTTACCCTCTTTGACCACGTAATCCACGTCCCGGTGAAAGAGGTGCCTGGCCTTTGCAGCCTGGTTGAAATAGTGAATATACTCGAAGTTTTCAGACTCGAAAAGGGAGCTCCTGATCAGACCTTTTTTTAATAGTAGCTCTTCGATATGGTTCATGCCCCTGTCGGTGAAGGTAATTCGCTTATTCTTTTCATCGATTTTATAATCCCCTTCGAGGGCTTCATCGGACGGTTTATCAAAAATCGAGACCTCCGGGTATTCGCCTGTTTCCGGGTCCCGGGCGCACTCGGTAAGCAGCTCCACCAGTTTATTTGTTTCATAATATTTGGACGTGTCGTCCTCGGCGGCTCCGGAAATGATCAGTGGGGTGCGCGCTTCGTCGATCAGGATGGAATCGATCTCATCGACGATGCAGTAGTTGTGGCCTTTCTGCACCTTACTGGTTATATCCCAGCACATATTGTCTCTTAGGTAATCGAAGCCGAATTCATTGTTCGTCCCGTAGGTTATATCCCTGGCATAGGCAGCTTTTCGGGCTTCATTGTCCATGGCAGAGAGAATGACTCCGACGGAGACGCCCAAAAGGCTGTATACCTTTCCCATCCAGTTTGCATCCCTTTCAGCCAGGTAATCATTCACGGTGACAATATGGACGCCTTTTTCGGGCAGGGAATTGAGATAGGCTGCCGTTACGCTGGAAAGGGTCTTTCCTTCCCCGGTCTTCATCTCCATGATTTTGCCCTGGTGCAGGACAATCCCGCCCATCAACTGGACATCATAGATCCGTTCACCCAGTGTCCGGCGGGCCGCCTCCCGGACCAGGGCAAAAGCCTCCGGAAGTAGGGCATCGAGACTCTCTTCCTTGCTCAGGCGTTCCTTAAAGAGGAGCGTTCTTGGGGTAAACTCCTCGTTCCGCAGAGTCATCATTTCGGGTTCCAGGGAATTGATCTTTTTGACGAGGGGAAGAAGCTCTTTCAGGTCCCTTTCATGTTTCGACCCGATGATGGCTGTCAGAGCTTTAGCAATCATAATTTTAATGTATCCTCTTTTTACCGCTTCGGCAAGTCGCAGGTCGAAGATGCCCGAAGGGCGGCCCGCAGGTGTCTTCATCCCCGGAGGGGGGTAGCGGTAGGGGTGCCGCATCGAGGCATAATTGACACCGATAGCGTCATGCAGGTATTATTTGGGAAGATTTTGACAATGGAAAAAAAGAAGTTATTAACATTAATGGCGGTGACGGCTTTCTTCATATCGGGCTGCCTCAGGAGCCCTATCGAGGAGTTGAGCAGACAGGAGCTCTTTTCCCTCGGCATCGGGAAAATGGACAATCAACTCGATCTTTTCCAGATAGGTGGGGAGCTTTTTAATCGGAAGAATCGTATCTACATGCGAGACGGCCTGTTTTATCTTACTAATGGAAACTCCGCTAAGATCATGGAATTTTCCTCTTACGGAGATTTAATTTTTTTACTCTATAATATGGATAGAAACCCGGAGCCGGTGTCTTTCAATTTTGCCGGCACCGAAGGATCAGCCGTAACCAGAGAAGCGGTTTCCTATCCCCTCGAGAACATCGGCGAGCTGGTTGTGGATAATGAAAAAAGGATCTATGTTGAGGATGTGGTTTCCGAAGAGCGCCAGGTAAAGGATAAGGTGCTGGGAGTCATTCTTGACAAGGTCATCTTGAGGTTCGATCGGCATCTAAAATTCCAGGATTTTATAGGCCAGGAGGGAGTAGGAGGAACTCCATTTCCCTATATCCACAGCATTCATATAACAGATATGAATGAGCTGGTGGTGATCTGCCGCACACCCCAGGCCTGGCTGATTTTTTGGTATTCCGGTTCAGGCTCCCTGCTCTACCAGGTGGAAATCGATCAGAATCACCTTCCCACTCCGGAAAAGCGGAAAGGGGGCATACCCTATATAGCGCAGATTTATCCGGACCTGAACCTGCCTGTCCTTCACCTGATGCTTTACTATTACCAGGACCGGATCGATGAATCCACCCAGCTCCAATCATCGGACAAGAACTTGTCGTCCCGGATATACGGTCTCGATCTGAAAACCGGAAAGTACACGGGCTATATCCATATTCCGCATGGTAGGTTCAGAAAAGAGCAGGTAAGAACCCGCCTGGTTGAGGTGCCGACCCCCTCTTTTGAGCTCCTGGGCGTTGATTCCGGCGGTCATTTCTTTCTCCTGCGGCGGGAAGAAGCCAATCTTTTTCAGCTCCTGATTCTGGATGCAGACGGAAAGATAGCCGGCCGGCGCTACCTGGTCATGGAGGATTCTGAGCTTTTCTTTAAAGAGGTAAGACTGTCGTCTTCGGGCATAATATATGCCCTGCTCTGCGAAGAATACAGCGCAAAAATTGTCTGGTGGCGGAGTGACAGGCTCTTGAGGGAAGACAAAGGATGAAAGCAGTCAGCTCTGCCCAAATGGGTGAGATCGATCGCCAGGCCAAAGCTGATTACTTCATGCCTCAGGTTATCTTGATGGAAAATGCCGGTATTAAGGCCTACCGAATCCTTAAAGATAGAATCTGGCAGGGGCTTTTTCCCGAAGGGGAAGTCCTTTTCCTGGCGGGAAAGGGAAACAATGGCGGGGACGCCCTGGTGATGGCACGCCAGTGCTTCCTGGAGGGAAAACGAGAGTGTTCGGTTATCCTGGCCGACGGCCCTCCTAAGTCCGGGACCGCCCCGGAGGTAAACCTGAAGATGTGTTCAGCCCTGGGCCTGGAAATTATTGACTTTGGGTCCGACCGCAAGCAGGCCTGCCGGAGAATAACCGGCGCCGCTTGTCTTGTGGACGGGCTTCTTGGAACAGGGCTCGCCGGGCAGGTGAGAGAGCCCGTTAAAGAGCTGATCGTTCGCATTAACAAGGCTGGGGGTTTAAAAATTGCCATAGATATTCCCAGCGGAATCGGGGACACTTATCGAAAGGAGTATGTGAGTGTCCGGGCCGATTTTACCCTGACGGTAGGTTTACCCAAAATCTGTCTCTATCTTCCCCTGGCCCGCAGGTCATGCGGGGAGATCATCATTGTCAAAGAGGTGTTTCCGCCGGATCTCGTTGATCCGCCTGATGCGCTCGGCGAGATGCTTGAGCCGGATAACCTGCCGGAGCTGATACCTAAGCTTCCTTCGGACACATACAAAACAAAGAGGGGCCATCTGGCCGTATTTGCGGGTTCGGTAGGCACGACCGGGGCAGCCTGGCTGGCGGCTACATCTGCGGCGCGCAGCAGGACAGGGCTGGTGACTCTGTTTGTGGATCAGGATCTCTACGGGGCAAGCGTTCCCAAATTTAGCTCGGTCATGCTGAGACCCGCTCCTCCTGGCCCTGAGGACTTTGACCCTGCTTCATTCTCGGCCTTCCTGATCGGTCCCGGCTGGGGTGTGTCGGAGAGCAGGAGAAAGCGTCTGAAATACCTGCTTTCCCTGGACCTGCCCGGTGTTATAGATGCGGACGGCCTTAACAATTTAGGCGAGCTTCGGGGCGATAAGCTCGACCTGGGAGGCCGGTGGGTTTTGACTCCCCACCCCGGAGAGTTTTGCCGGCTTACCGGGGATGAGGTGGAAGAGGTACTGGCCGACCCCCTGCCGAAGCTCACTCGTTTAAGCTCCGAGTTCAATGCCGTGGTCATTCTTAAAGGCCACGTCACTTTTATAGCAACACCTGCCGGTTCTAACTGGATTTTAGACGGAATGAATCCGGCCCTGGCCACCGGGGGAAGCGGGGACGTGCTGGCCGGCATGATCGCAGGATTACTGGCAGGCGGGCTAAGCCCTGCTGATGCGGCAAGGCTGGGGGTCCTGGCCCACTCCCAAATCGCGTGGACCGCCTGGCGGGAAAAAGGTTTTTTCCTCGCCGAGGACCTGATCCCCTACATATCATTGGAGTTTAAGGGTCGGGGGTGAGGCTGTGAAAGAAAAAGAACCGGACAAGTTGAATATCCGGAAAGAAGCCGAGCAGCCTTTGATCTTTCACTCCAGCCGGGAGGAGAGGCTCTCACGGCCCGGAGCGCCCAAGCCGCTTCCCAGGGGAGGCTTTTTCCACCGGAACAGGGCATTGACGATCACCCTGGTAGACGTTCTTATCCTGCTCATCATCGGTTTAGGGTTTAGATATTTTTTATCCGGAACTGAGTATCAGGCCAGGATCGAAGGGTATTCCGTCGTTCTGCGCGGATTCCACTACGAAGAGGTCGTCTTCGCCACTTTGACGGTTAAAAAAAGCACTCAGAACCCGGAAACCTCTGCGGAAAGGATCTTTGTCCGCTTTTACCTGCCGGACACCGGTGAAGAAGTCTATCTCTCCGGCGGGCTGCCCCGGGAGCCGGGGGAGGAAACGGTCCTGCGGGAAGCGGTTCCCGCAGGCGGCAAGGCGGATACCCTGGAGGCGAAAGTCACGATCGGAGGAAAAACCAAGCGCCTGCGCCGGAAACTGGAGCGCTGAATGTGGTTTCATCCGACAGCTTCTGTCGGGGCGAATAATTAATTTAATTGACACCCTTAAGTCTTTTAGCTATCTTTTCAGTAGATTTACATAAGTCTGGAGAAAAACAGATGATGCAATTCTATTTTCTTTCAATCACGGCGAACATCCTGGCCGGACTGGCCCTGACCGCGGATTACCTGGGGGAAAAATTTAAGGCTTTTAGCCCTTTTAAGGAACTGTTCGGGAAAAGGGGTTTCAAAATCGGCGCAGGTGCCTCCGCCTTGATCATCGGATTCATGAAGCTCTTAATCCGATCAAGCGCCGGTGATGTGCCCGTAGTCGGAGACCTTTTGCCGGCTTTGGCGGGCCTGGGCATGGGTGCCGCCCTGCTCTTTGACCTCTATAAAGAGAAGGCCACCGTAAAATCCGAGACTCTGGGCAGTCTGGAAAAGGCGGTCGTCACTTATAAAGTACCCCTTGGCCTGTCCGGACTGGCAGTCGGCGTGCTTCACTTCTTCCTGCCGTGGGCCCTCTTCTTATAAGTTACCTGCCCTATAGGCGGCACTAATAACGACCCCCGGCGGCTCGCTGCAATCGGCCTTATTTATGTGGATTACCTGGAGACGGAGGCTTCCTCTTTTGCCGCCCGGGCCGCTTTGATGACCTCATCGGCGATCTTTCCGGAAATCGGCTCGTAATGATCGAACTCCATCTCAAAGGTTGCCGTTCCGGAGGTAATGGCTTTCAGGTCGATGGAGTAGCGCAAAAGCTCAGCCTGGGGCACCTGAGCCTTGACCTCCTGAATTCCGCCGCCGAAAGACTCCTGGCCCAGAACCTTCCCGCGTCGGGAGCTTAAATCGGAAAGCACATCTCCCAGGTACTTGCCGTCCACGAATATATTGAGACTCATGATCGGCTCGAGCAGGACGGGTTTTGCCTTTTCCAGGGCCTCCTTTAAAGCCCCTCTGGCGGCTAGCTTGAAGGACATCTCCGAGGAGTCTACGGAATGTTCTTTACCGTCCACAACTTTCGCTTCCAGATCGACCACCGGATACCCGGCCAGGATGCCGGATTCCATGCCCTCCCGGACACCCCTTTCCACGCCCGGGATATATCCCCTGGAGATTCTTCCGCCCACGATGGCATTCACAAAGCTGAAATTCTCACCCCTGGGCAGTGGTTTGATCTCGAGCTTGATCTTGGCGTACTGGCCGTGGCCGCCGGACTGCTTTTTATGTTGATATTCCGCACCGGAGCTCAGGGTAAGGGTTTCCCGGTAAGCGACCCTGGGGATCTTTGTTTCAATCTCTATCTTCTGCTGCTTTTTAATTTTATTCAAAATAATGTCCAGGTGCAGCTCACCCATTCCGGAGATCACCGTTTCCCTCGTTTCCTGGTCATAGTTGATCTGAAATGTGAGGTCCTCTTCGGCGGCTCTATGCAGGAGCTGGTTGAGCTTATCCTCGTCCTTTTTCGATGAGGCGGATACGGCTACGGCGTGGACTGGCCGGGGGAGTTGTAGAGGCTTATACTTAACCACCTGGTCCGGCGAGCAGAGAGAATCTTTGGTATCTGTATAGGAAAGTTTGGTGAAAATTCCGACATCCCCGGTGCATAATGAATCGATCTCTTCCAGTTTCTTACCCAGGCAGGTGTAGATTTTACCGATCTTTTCTTTTTTCTCTTCCCGGATATTTATCAGCTCCGAATCGCCTTTAATAGTCCCTGAAATTACCTTGAAAAAAGAGAGTTTTCCGGAAAACTGATCGATAGTGGTCTTGAATACAAAACCGGAAGGCGGAGCGCCGGAATCTATTTTTTTTTCAATGCCCCTGTCCTCGGAATCAAGAGCTTCGACCACTCCGCCGGGGCAGGGAACAATGGCGGCAATCATGCTGAGAAAGGGGGCAATCCCCGAGTTGAGAAGAGCGGAGCCGCAGAAGACCGGAACAACCTTGCCTGCTTTCAGGCCCTGGGCCAGGCCGGAGAGTATTTCTTCATCGGTCAAGGTTTCTTCTTCGAAGAATTTTTCCAAGAGAGCATCATCCCCTTCGGCGACCGCCTCGATTAAGGCCTGCCTGTATTCTTCAAAAAGATCTTTCATGTCTTCAGGCACATCCGCTTCGGTTGGCGCTTTCCCGGAGCCTTGATGACGGTACGCTTTCCCGGCAAGCAGGTCGATTACGCCTTTAAAGCCGTTTCCGGCGCCGATTGGGATCAGTATGGGAATTAAGTTAGCCTGAAATTTTTCTTTAAGATTATCCAGGGATTTAAAGAAATCGGCGTGGTCCTTTTCCATTTTATTGATGAATACCAGGCGCGGTGTATTATAGCGGTCAAGTCTGCGCCAGATCCGGATGGTCCCAATCTGGACCCCGACATCGGCTCCCACTATGACGAGGGCCGATTCCGAAGCTCTTCGGGCGGCAACTACCTCACCGATAAAATCACCGGCTCCGGGCGTATCGAAGATATTGATTTTTTTATCCTGCCAGTTAAGGTAGGACAGGGTTAAATGGATGGACATGGCCCGGGCAATTTCTTCATCGGTAAAATCACTGACTGTTTTTCCCGAATCAATGGTCTCGGGTTTCGATATCATTCCCCCATTGAAAAGAATCTGCTCAACAAAGGTAGTTTTTCCTGTTCCCCCGTGCCCTGTTACAGCGATATTCCGAATAGATTCTGTGTTTATGCTCATTCTGCACTCCTTGAATGTATGGGGTTAATGTACTATATCCAGGAGGCTTTTCTTTGTCAACGATTGCCAAAAACCGACCCTCTCCACCGGGCCGTCGTGAAGCTCAGCCTGATAAACCGCCTTCTCTAACGGCAAAGTGAGAGAACTCCATGGTAAAGGTCGCCCTTCCCTGGGTGGCGCTCCTGAGTGACGTTGAGTAACCGAACATATTGGCCAGCGGCACCCTGGCGTGGATGTGCTCCACCCCTGTCCTGCTTTCTATACCGGCAATCTCGCCTTTACGGGAGGTGAGATTGCCGATGACTTCTCCGAGATACTCCCTCGGCAGTATTACATTCACAATCATAATGGGCTCAAGAAGCACCGGCCCCGCCTTATTGCAGGCGGCATCGAAACCTAAGGCAGCGGCCGCTTCAAATGACAGTGGCGTGGAAGTATTTTGATTATAGACGGCATCGGTCAGGGTAACTCCGATATCGATGGTCGGGTAACCGTAAGCGATCCCGGAGGAGAAGGCGCTTTCAATTCCAAGTCTTACCGCCTGTATAAGCTCCTGGGGCAGTGTGCCGGAGGCCAGGGCATTGGTGAAGCGGTTCCCTTCGCCCTGAGGCAGGGGCTCGACCTTAAGAGTGATCTCGGCTGCGTTTTCTTTTCCGGCCAGCACCCTCTGGTATTTTTCCGCATGGGTAACCGTTCGGGTAACGGATTCCCGGTAGGAGACCTGGGGCCGGCCGATCTTAGCATCGACTTTATAGTCCTGAAGCATCTTAGTGACCAAAACCTCGAGGTGGAGCTCTCCCATACCGGAAATGATCAACTGGCCTGTTTCCTCATTTTCTTTTACGGTAAAGGTCGGGTCCTCTTTGGCCAATTGTTCCAGGGCGTCCGTGAGCTTCTTGTGCTCAGAGAGGGTTTTAGGCTCAATTGAAATGGAGATTACCGGTTCGGGGAAGTGCATCTTTTCCAGAAGGACCTGGAATTGTTCACTGCCTATGGTATCTCCGGTTTGTACAGTTTTAAATCCCACTACCACGGCAATATCACCGGCTGAAACCGATTCCATCTGCTCGGAGCGGTTGGAATGCATTCTGAGCAGCCTGTTGATGCGCTCCCTTTTTCTCCTGGCAATATTATAGACCGCTTTTCCGCTCTTAAAGCTTCCGGAATAGACCCTGATATAACTAAGGCTGCCTGCTTCACGGTCTGCCTGAATCTTGTATACCAGGGCGAGCGGCGGACCGTCCGGAGAGCAGGAGATCTCAACGTTCTTCTTAGTTTGGAGATGATGACCCAGGGCCGGGGTAGTCTCGTCAGGAGCGGGAAGGAAGTCCACAACGGCATCCAGCAGGGGTTGAACTCCAATATTGCGCAGGGATGCTCCGCAGAAGACCGGAATAAAGGCCCGCTCTCTGGTGCCCTGCCGGATGGCTTCCTTGATGAGCTTGAGCGGGATTTCTCTGCCTTCAAGATATATTTCGGTAATATTATCCGAAATTGTCGAGAGCCGGTCGATCAGGGAATCCCTGAAAGCGGCGGCCTGTTCCTCTCTCCGTGTATCGATTTGGTCAAAGAGCAGGCTGGAGCCGAAATCGTTCTGGTCCCAGCGAATTTCTCGCATGTTCAGGAGATCGATAATGCCTTCAAAGTCTGATTCCGAGCCGATAGGCAATTGACAGATTAGCGGTTTTGCGCCCAGTTTAGCCTTGATTTCGTCACAGACTCGGAAAAAGTCGGCCCCGATACGGTCCATTTTATTCACATAGGCTATCCTGGGGACGTGGTAGCGGTCCGCCTGACGCCATACTGTTTCGGACTGCGGCTCCACACCGCCAACGGCACAGAAGATGACCAGGGCGCCGTCCAGGACCCGGATGGAGCGCTCTACCTCGGCGGTGAAATCCACGTGTCCCGGGGTGTCAATTATGTTAATCTGCCGTTTTTGCCAGTAAGTAGTGGTGGCAGCGGAGGTGATCGTGATTCCCCGTTCCTGCTCCTGCAGCATCCAGTCCATGATAGCCTCACCATCATCGACCTCACCTATGCGGTGACTCTTACCGCTGTAGTAGAGAATACGCTCGGTGGTGGTGGTCTTCCCGGCGTCGATATGCGCTATGATTCCGATATTGCGGATATTTTTTATGTCAGCCATAAGGAACTCCGAATCTAATGAATGTACACCTTATAAATCACAAGTTATACTAAATAAACAGGATAATGAAAAGATTTGTTATAGTTTCACTCATCTTCTTTCTTTTCTCAGGGCCGGTGTTTCCCGAAAACGACGTATTCGGCTGGCTTAACCGCCTTAGAAAGGTAAAAATGCTGCCGGAATTGGTAAAAGACCGGATCTTGACCGGGACGGCTCGTGATTATGCGGAGACCCTCCTGGCGGAAAACCGATTTTCCCACCGCGATTCGATCCATAAAACAGCCCTGGACCGTTACCGGGTTTGGGGAGGCACCTCTACGATTGTGGGGGAGATTATTGGCACCGGCCCGACCCTCTCTGCAGTGGAGGAGGCCTGGGAAAGAAGCGTCGAGCATCTTGAGCTGCTCCTGAAACCGGATTGGACCCATGCCGGGGCCGGCAAGGCGGAAGCCGCCGGCAGGAAGATCTGGGTCGTTCTTTTCACCGTGCGGAGGGTCCGCAATTTGAGACTTAAAGGTAATGAGCAAGAGGGATCACCTCTCGGCTACTTTCTTTCCGGGTCGTTTGTATCCGCTGGGATCAAAACACCGCTCCTTTTCTCAGGAATTGCCAGGCTTGAGCCCCTTTCATTTCAGCCGGAAACCGGTGTCTTTCTTTTTTTTATACCCCTTGAGGCAGCCGATTTATACACTCGTTTGGGATATCTTTCCCAGGAGGAGAGGATAATAATTACCGATGTATTTTATCCCTTAAGATCGGCTACATTTTTTCCAGAAGGGGAATCCCAATGAGCTGAAGACCGTTCTTCAGCACCTGGAGTATGCCCTGCACCAGGGTGATCCTGGTTATTACCAGGTCGGAGCTTTCATTATGGAGAACCTGGTGATCGTGGTAGTAGCGGCTGAAAGTTTTGGCCAGCTCATATAGCTGTCCGGCCAGCAGGGCCGGATTAAGCTCCCGCGCCGAAAGAGCCACAGTCTCAGGGTAGGATGCCAGGCTCTTGATTATCTCCCATTCATCGGCGGTATTAAGCAGCTCCGGCCGGAAACTGCCCCTGGCGAGCTTCTTTTCCAGGTACTTGAACTTTCTCAATATGCTCGACATCCGGGCTCCTGTATATTGCAGATAAGGGCCGGTGTTTCCGGAAAAGGAAATAGATTCCCGGGGTTTAAACATTATGTCCTTGTAAGGAGAAACTTGAAGCAGGTAGTAGTTTAAAGCGGCCAGAGCAATCTGCCTCGAGGTCTCTTCCGGGTCCTCGAGCTCGGCTTCTCTCTCTTTCTCCCTGATTTCCGCAGCGACCAGATCTTTGAGCTCAACGAGCAGGTCATCTGCATCCACCACGGTTCCCTCCCGGGACTTCATCTTCCCTTCGGAAAGATTTACCATGCCGTAGGCTAGATGATGGAGTTTTTTGGACCATTCATAACCAAGCAGCCCGAGCACCTTGAAGAGGACCTTGAAGTGGTACACCTGCTCGGAGCCGACTACATAAATCATCCTGTCAAAGGGCCAATCCCGATACCTCTGGACCGCCGTGCCGAGGTCCTGGGTAAGGTAGAGAGAAGTCCCGTCGCTGCGCAGGAGGACTTTCTTATCCAGTCCGGCACCGGACAAATCCACCCAGATCGAGCCGTCTTTTTCCTTATAAAAGATATTTTTTCTCAACCCCTCTAGAACTTCATTCCGCCCCAGGGAGTAGGTATCGCTCTCATGATAGACCCGGTCAAATACCACCCCGGTATTTCGATAGGTTTCTTCAATGCCGGCTATAGCCCAGTCGTTCATTTTCCGCCAGAGCGCTTTCAGCTCGGGGTCCCCCTCTTCCCAGGTCTTAAGCATCTGCCGGGCCGCCTCCTCGGCGTCCGGGTCTTTTTTTGCCCAGTCATTGAAGCGTACATAATAATCGCCAACCAGGTGATCGCCCTTGACCTTCTCCTTTTCCGGGTCGGTCTGCCGACCGAATTTGAGGTAGGCGAGCATGGATTTGCATATATGGATTCCCCGGTCATTGATAAGATTGGCTTTAAGCACAGTGGCCCCATTGGCTTCCAGAATTCTCGCCACGCTCATGCCGATGGCATCATTGCGCAGATGGCCGAGGTGAAGGGGTTTGTTGGTGTTAGGGGCCGAGAACTCTACTATGATTCTCTGGCCCTGTAAATTATCACTCCGGCCGTAGAGATCGCCGGCTTTCCGGATCTCGGTTAAGACGGCTTCAGTGATCGTAGATTTATTCAATCTTACATTCAGGTAAGGCCCCAGGACTTCCAGGGTTCCGTTTCCTCTTTTTTCCTCACCGGAGCGCTTGATTCGCCCGGCCAGAATCTCTGCAATCTTCCTGGGGGGTTTTTTGAAAATTTCGGTGCAGGTAAAAACGGGGAAACCGATATCGCCCAGTTCCGGCCGGGGAGGTGTTTCCAGGACTATCTTTTCAAGGCCTACCGTGACCCCGGTTTCTTCCCGTATTGCCTTCAAAATGATATCCTGCCAGATCCGCCTGTATTTATTCATTAATCGCTCCTATAAAGGCCAGCATATGGACGAAACGATCAGGGCCGTCTCGCCTGAAGGATGCGAGTTCCGGGTTGCAGGCCGTACATTCCTGGACCAGGCTGATATCCCGGACGCCTGCCTGGAGCAGCAAATTAAGGTTGGCCTGCGGTAAGTCCAGGTAATATTCGTTTCCCTATTTTTTTATCCGCAATAAAAATGGGAAGGCAGTCGGCTACCGTTACTGTTAGAAAGGCCTGCTCTAAATTAGTCACCAGCCCGTCGGCTTCAAGAAGGCGGTATTTCTCAGGTACGGGTTCTGTGATGCAAATAACTTTATCGGAATGTACCTGGCGGCAGGAAAAAACCTTCGCTGTTTCAACTCCGAGGGAGGTAAAGAATCCAGTACGCTTTCCGCCCGCGCCTTTTTTAGTGCGTCCCATATCTCCTTTACTTTTGAGGGTGAGGCCGGCCGTCAAGGGTGATTTGTGAGCCTGGGACCGATTTTGGACAGTTGCGGGGGCCGGCTGTCGGTTGAAACCACCTTCTGAAATTTCACCGCTCAATGGGATCTTGACAAATTTTCCGTTGCCGGGCGCTGGAAGAGCTAAGATGCTGATCATTTTATTATTGTCCGATGCGCTCAGATAGAAAATTCCTGCCCCGTGTTTAAGCCTGCATAATCATTCTTTTTGCTTTGTTCAACCAGATCTTTCAGGCTGATATTTGTGAGATACTTTACGATCAATCTGTAGAGATCTGTCCACATGGGAGCAATCGGACATTCATTCACCCTCTCACAAGGCTCATCGGATGTATCGTTTGTACAGGGAGCCGGGTAAAGAGGTTCGCCGACTCCATCGAGGATCATCTTAACAGAAACTTTCGAAGGGTTCCTGTCGAGCACAAAGCCTCCCTTGGGTCCGCGGATGGAGCGGATGATCCCGGATTTTTTCAGTCTAAAGAAAATTTGTTCCAGGAATTCCGGGGAAAGATCCTCTTCCCGAGCAATCTGGCTGATAGAAATCGGACGGTTTTGCACTGCCAAAGCAAGATTTGTCACCGCCCTTACACCGTAACGTCCTTTTGTGGTAAGTCTCATTTTAATAACCCCATATTGATATATTTTTCTGAATTATCGGGAAAGATAACGACAATCAATTTTCCTCTGTTTTCAGGACGCCCGGAGATTTTTAAGGCTGCCCAGGCCGCGGCTCCGGAAGAAATACCGGCCGGAATACCTGTAGTTTTAAGAATACGCCCGGCCGTAACGGCAGCATCCTGATCCGTTACGAGCACTATCTCATCCAGGAGCTCTTTTTTTAAGAGCCTGGGAATGAAGCCGGCGCCGATTCCATGGATGGTATGTTTTCCGGCTTTTCCCCCGGAGATGACCGGGGAAAGAGCCGGTTCCACGGCAATGATCCGGATTTCTTTCTTTTTTTTCCGCAAACCCAGCGCGAGACCGGTAATCGTGCCGCCTGTGCCCACTCCGGCCGCGACGATATCTACTTTCCCGTCCGTATCTTCCCAGATTTCGACCGCCGTGGTTTTTTCATGAATTTCCGGATTGGAGAGATTGTTAAACTGCCGGGGCATAAACATATGCTTCCGGTTGCCTATTAGTTCTTCGGCTTTCTTAATTGCGCCAATCATTCCATCCCGTCCGGGAGTTGTTAATACTTCCGCCCCATAGACCTTAAAGACCCGGATTGTATCGGGCGGAGTAGTATCCGGCATGGTTAAAATACATTTATACCCTCTTGCAGCACAGATCAGGGCCAGGCTGATCCCGGTGTTTCCGCTGGTTGGCTCAATGATCGTGTAACCCGGTTTCAAGAAGCCTCTTTTTTCCGCATCACTTATCATGTTCTGTACGATTCTATCTTTGATACTTCCGCCCGGGTTTAGATATTCAAGCTTGGCCACAATGTGGGCGGGGTGTGTTTCTGTCTGATTTTCACTCCCCTGGTTAGGGCTTTTTCTCCTAAAGTCGGGATCATCGACAAATCTATCCAGACTTACCAGCGGTGTTTTCCCGATAAGCTCCGTGATATCCGGAAATATCTTTTTTCTCATTATCTATAACCTACTCGTCACGTAATGTATCATAAAAAATTAAATTGAGCAAATATGATTTTAGAAGTCTGCATTTTTTTATGTTTTAAGACGATTTCTTGCTTATAATTAGTCTAAAGGATTCTTTTTAAGCTTTAAATGCATTGCCGGCGCTGAAATTAATGCCTTTTCCCGGCTTGCCGGACCTTGACGACTCCGCTTGCGGAAAGGTATGATTCCCAGCCATGCAGACCGAGCGGGCCTTGCTTAAAGGCATTCTCAAAAGGATCGTATCTTTAGGTTTACCGCTCCACTATATCATGCACGTGGTGGATGCTGCCATGGTCGGCCAATTGGGAACTGACCTGCTGGCCGGAATACTGGCCTGGGCATCCGGGGAGCTGCCCTGGGCACAATTCTGGCTCAATTCATGGGGTTCCTGTTCCTCTTTCTTTTTATCTTAAAGCCTGAGTTGATCCGGAAGTATCGATATTTGAAGTTTCGCGGGCTTGAGAGCACCCTACTGAAAGGTATTATTATAACTTCCCTGTCGGAACGGTCTATTTAGCCGTGACCCACGTAGTATTTTCCGTCTTCCGGATCAATAAGACCATTGTGGGCGGTTTCGCCCAGGGGGCTGCTATCCTGGTTGGCAATTCTCTGGGAACGGGGCGGAAAGAGGAAGCCGCCGGCTTCATCTACGGCTGTGAGCTGATTGCAGGCGCGATCGGTATTCTTATACTGCTGAGTATGATTTTCTTCCCGGAAGCCGTGGTAAGATTGTTCAGCAACGAAACGATCACCATTCAGACCGGGGTAGGCGCCTTGATGTTCTTCGCCGCCTTTTTCTTTATCGAGGTCCTGGGGTACTCCTTTGAAATCGTCTTTACCCAAAACGGCTGGGGCAAATTCGTGCTATTCTCGGAGTTTCTGACCAATGTCCTTTTCATCCTGGGGCTGACCTATCTGCTGACTCAGATCCTGCATTTCGGGGTTTATGCCTCCTGGCTTTCTTTTGCCCTTTACCAGGTTTTCCATGCCCTGATCCTGACCATAGGCTTTTTCTCCCGGAGATGGCAGGAGGTGGAGATAGATTAGTCGACCGCTTTTTTATGAACGGCAATAAGGCGGTCGATAATAAAGGCAACCAGTGAGATGGCAAAAGCGGCGGCTATTAACAGGTCCTGGGAGGTGAGCTTGCCGGCCAGGGCCAGGCTGCCACCGGCGATAATGCAGAATATCGCCGTTCCCCGGCGCATCACCTTTCCGGTCAATCCGGCCAGAATCGGGATAAAGAGCCCCCCTGAAAAAACGGTATAGCCTAAAAGAAGAGAGGGAATAATGCCTCCTGAATAGATGCCTACCAGGAGAGCGGCCGCTCCTGAGAGCGCGGTAATCAATCTCAACCAACCCAGGTCGGCCTTCCGGAGGCCCAGGAGATCCACCGAGACGATAGCCGACATGGTCAGAAGAGTCGTGTCCGCAGAAGAAAGAAAGGCAGAAAGCAGGGCCAACATGGTAAAAACGCCAAGGACGGGGGGCAGGGTATTTTTAATCAGCAGAGGAAAGGCCGCTTCCCCGGAAGCCTGGGGAAACAATGCCTTTGCCTCCATTCCGATCAAGCTGATGGTCAAGGCCAGCGGTATGATAACGATGATGGAAAGTATGATTCCCGTTCTGGCTGCTCTTACCCCTTTGCTGCAGAAAACCCGGGAGAGCATGTCCGGTCCGATCAAATAGGTGGAACCCACTACCAGGAGAAGGAGGAGAAGATCCTTGATTGAAAAGCTGTTCGAGAGGGGAAAGGAGTTATAATCAGGGCCTAAAGCCTGCCCTAAAGCACCGAATCCATTAACCGCTCTAAGCCCCACCAGGGCGCAGCCGGCGATACCGGCGACAATGAAAAAGATCTGCACCAGATCGGTTCTTATGACCGAGAATTGGCCGCCCGTCACGGTATAGAGAATAAACAGGGCTGCGGCCAGGCAGGTCCAGAACAGCATGCTTCCGCCCATGAGAGTGGAAAGGATTCTTCCCGCCGCCGAGACCTGGGCGCCCACGATTCCCAGCCAGGCGAAGAGGATAAGGACCGAGGCGATTTTTCTAACCACCTCACCGTACCATTTTCCGATCAGCTCGGGAAGGGTATAGACCGGAAAGGCTTTGACCGCGGGAATAAAGAAGAGGAGGAAAAACAGGCCCACTGCGCCGACCAGCAGCCACCAGCTTCCGGTCAGCCCACGGGAAAAAGCTAGCCCGGCCAGACCCAGGGTGCCGGAGCCGCCCAGAATCGTAGCGGCCAGGGATCCGCCTATGGAGATGCCGCCCGATTTCCTTCCGGCCACCAGAAAATCCTCTATGGTGCGGACTTTAAACAGGCTAAAAATTCCTATTCCAATAATCCCGCCAAAAAAGATAATAATCATGATGGTAAATAGTGTCATAAACTATGTTTATAATCTATTTTATTATTTATGGCAAGAGATTCCGGCCTCGGTCCGGTAAAATCAGGTTCACATATGCTATTC
>CAZERV010000009.1:0-10649 GCA_964514815.1 uncultured Spirochaetaceae bacterium
AACCTAAACTCAATTCTTCTGGAGGGCAACCTGGTCAAGGACCCGGAGCTGAGCTATAGCTCGAAGGGAACCCCGGTGTGCAACTTCTCCGTGGCTTCGAACCGCTACTATAAGCAGGGCGATGAGACTAACGAGGAAGTGTCTTACTTCGACGTTACCACCTGGTCCAGGCTGGCCGAGGTCTGCAATGAGTACCTGACCAAGGGCAGGGGGGTGCGCATCGTGGGCAGGCTCAAGCAGGACCGCTGGGACGATCAGGAGGGGAAAACGAGAAGCAAGGTGCATATCGTGGCGGAGCACGTGGAGTTCAAGCCGAAGTTCAAGAGCAAAGAGGACCCCGACCAGGAAGGGGACCCGGAATCGAACCAGGATTCAGAGGAGGCGCAGGATAAGGAAGTCCTGGACCAGGCCGCTTCATTTTAACCGGCCTTTTATCGATCTACAAAGCGCCTTTCTGCGGCAGGCTTGCTCGCTTCCAGGAGCAAGCCTGCCGCTTTTATCTATACCGGTCATTGAGCATTCGTACGGATTAATAAATAAGGATGTATGTATTATTGACAGAAATGAGGTACTTGGGATAATAATGGTATATGCAGCTAAACAAGTTGACCCCCGGTGAGATCACCAGGACCGTCGACAAAATTCGGAAACGATACGAGGAATACATCTATAAGTTCTTTAAACAAAGAGCCCTGAAACGCGCTTTTGAAGACCGCTACCTGCAGGCAATCCGCTCGGGAGTCGATATTTCCTCTTTCCTGATGGCCGAAATCGGCGCCATTGAAGAACTTATTGAGCGGGAAGAAAAAATCGTGGCCGGACCTGTCAGGAGGGAAACCCGGAAAAAAGAGAGCGTTTCCGAGAAGATCGATAAGCTCATAGAAGAGAATCGAAAAAAAATCCAAAAATACCCGGATATTGTCTTTCATAAAGATGCAAATGAGGAAGTAAGGCATCTCCTGGGAGCATTGAGCGAGCTGGAGCAGAAATATTGGGGGATCCTGGCCCTGGTATTACGAGACACAGCCCATTCCAGGTCTTCGGCGACCTTGATGAACCTGGAGTCCCAGCTTCGCTATCTCGGCAGCCTGGGAGATGACCGGGTGTCTTCCGGCCTTTCCCGCTATCTCTATCAACTGAACCGTTTCCCCAGGGACTATCAGGCCATTGAGAGAGAAGAGAAGGAGTTTATACTGGAAAGCGCTTTTTTCCTCAATGACCTGTATGAGATCCTGGTACGGGAGTCCAAGAATTATGGCGATTTGAGTGAGGACAACAGGGAGCGCCTGGAGGAAACCCGCAATTATGTTCTGGGTGTTATCATGGATTTCCGATTGAAAGATCTGAAGCGAAAGAAATAAATTTGGAGGTATCATGGGGACGGAAGTAATTATAACGAAGGAGAATTTTCAAAAGGAAGTGCTGGATTCAACGATTCCGGTCCTGGCTGATTTTTGGGCGGAATGGTGCGTTCCCTGTAAGATGGTTGCGCCGGTACTGGAAAAGTTGGCCGAAGATTATAAAGATAAAGTAAAAGTCGCCAAGGTCAATGTCGATCAGGAAGGCGAGCTGGCTTCCCAATTTAATATTATCAGTATTCCGACTATACTTATTTTTCAAGATGGTAAAGTCGTAAAGCAGCAGATAGGGGCTGTTCCCCGAACAACCCTGGAAGAGATGGTCAAGGAATACCTGTAACCGCCAGAGCCGGCTGAATCCGCTCTCTACTGATAGATCTCGTCCGAGTTGTCGGAACCGAAGGTAGAACCCCTGGTCGGAACGATATGCCAGTCAACTCTTTTGTCGGTATCGGTAGAAATAGAGTCCCGGCAGATAGAGCGGGTGGCCGTGGAATCTTCCGGATTTACCCCGTCTTCCGGGCGGACCAGGTCTTCCGAAATCAGCCATCCTCCGTCCAGCACCAGTTCTTCGGCTCTTTCCAGGGTTTTCCGCATCCCAAAACCCCGGTAGAGCTGATCCGAATCGGAAGTCCGGTTGCTATACAGCACCCCGTCTATAATCGCGCCGCCAGGGCGGTCATAAACAGATAAGACTCCGTTGTTCCCGGATATCCCTTTCCCCTCGGCGATCCAGAAATCATAAGCCTGGTCCGAGGCATCCAGCCCGCCGGAGGCATCCATCGCCTCAGTTTCATCGATCTCCTCCGGTATTCCGCTCGGTTTAAAATGGACCAGGATAAAATCTCCTGTTTTTACCCTGAAAGGCGGAAAAATCAGCCTGTCCTGCCAATTATTCGGAGTCCCCTGGTACAGGGTGATCCCGCCCATGTTTCCGTCCGAGAGTAATTTCAGCTCTACCATGTCCGGGTGAGTTGTGCTTCCCCGGGTGGTGAACTCGTTCAGAACAAGCAGCGGGGTGTCGGGATTATACCCGTAAACGACGGCCATGAAGGACAAACTGTTTCCGAGCTCATCCCGGACCGTGGCGGTCAGGGTATATTTCTGACCGGGAGTAAACGTTGGCACCGTCAAAATAAGCTTGTTTCCGGTTTCGGTAATCTCCAGAATTTCCAGTTCCGGCTCCAGATGTATTTCAGAAGGCTCACAAGCAGACTTTTCGGAAAAGGAAAGCTCGATTTCCCGTTCATTCAAGGTCCGGACAGCAATAAGAGCGGGAGGGGTCACATCCGGCTCAATCATTTCCTTGAAATCAGCCAGGGGCCCGCAGGAGGCTGATAAAAGTGTCGTCAGCATGAAAAACATCCTTTTTACAAACATACTTTCCTCCGAAAAGAAATACTGGGATTTTGTGCCTGTTGCTTTTAATTTTTTCTTTGGTTATGGTAGGAAGGGGGAGGATTTGAAAGAAATGGCCAGTGATTCGGACCTGTTTAATAAGTTCGGACAGAATGTCGATGCCGGCAAGATCATCTTCAAGGAAGGCGAGGTGGGCGATCAGATGTATATTATTCAGTCAGGCAGCGTGAGGGTTTCGAGAAACATCGGCGGGAGGGAGCAGGTCCTGGCCATCCTGGGGAAAGGGGATTTCTTCGGCGAGATGGCAATTGTGACCAAAGAAAAGCGAACGGCCACCATCACTACTCTGAATAAGGTAGAGCTTCTCAGCTTTAACCGGGAAGGATTCTTAAACATGATCAGCAAGAATGCCAGGATCGCCCTGAATATTATCGATAAACTCTGCCGGCGGCTTAAGAATGCCAATCTCCATATCAAGCACCTGGCTAGAAAGGATGCCCGGGGCCTGGTAGCCTTGAATCTTCTTTACGCTTTTCAGGGAGCAGGCATGGAGGAAGCGAGTCTTTCCTATGACCGCACCGTGGAGGAGTTTTCTGAGAGTCTCGAGCTTCCCATCGAACAGGTTAAGGCCTATTTCGACGAGTTCGAACGCTCGAACATAGTTAAGTTGGCGGGCAATAAATTGAGTCTGCTTGATACTGAGAAACTGAATGCCCTGGCTGAACGCCTTGGCGGTTGAAGGAAAACTATTGCCTTAAAGGATGAATAATGTGCGGAATTATCGGTTACTGCGGTCCTAAGCCGGCCGTGCAGGTTTTACTTGAAGGATTAAAGCGCCTCGAGTATCGAGGATATGATTCGGCAGGTATCTGTGTCGGGGTAGACGGCCGGATTCAAATCATCAAGCGGAAAGGGAAGGTAAGGGACCTCCGGAACCATATTCCTTCCGACTTAAGCGGGGAAAATGGGATCGGGCATACCCGCTGGGCGACCCACGGCGAGGTCAATGATATTAATGCCCACCCCCACACGGACTGCGCCGGCAGGATAGCAGTGGTACATAATGGGATTATCGAGAACTTCGCCAGTCTCAGGGAGAAGCTAAGCTCCGAGCGACACAGCTTTGAGACCGAAACCGATACCGAGGTTATCGCCCATTTGATCGAGAAGTATTATTCCGGAGACCTGGAAGATGCGGTCAAGAAAGCGCTGGCCCTTCTTAAGGGGACTTACGGCCTGGTCTGCATGCACCAGGACCACCCGGGACAATTGATCGGGGCGCGGAACGGGTCTCCCCTGGTAATCGGAATTGGTGATGAGGAAATGTTCCTGGCCTCGGATGTCATGGCCATCATCTCTCATACCAAGCAGGTGGTCTACCTGGAAGACGGGGAGGTAGCCATCATCAGCAGGAACGATTTCAGGACCACCGACCTGAGAGACCAGGAGATTGAGAAAAAGATCGAGCTGGTATCCTGGGAGCTGGAAGAGATAGAAAAGGCCGGTTTTGCCCACTTTATGGAAAAGGAGATCTTCGAGCAGCCTGAATCCGTCAAGAGAGCGATGGGCGGACGAATCGATTTCGAGCAGGCGACCGCTCATTTGGGCGGCCTGAACATAACCACCAAAGATCTGTTGAATATCGAGAGAGTCCGGATCGTTGCCGCCGGCACTTCTTACTTTGCCGGCATGGTGGGCGCCTATCTCCTGGAATCGATTCCCCGCATTCCCTGCACCATTGAAATAGCTTCCGAGCTCCGCTACCGGAATCCCATCGTCGAGCGCAATACCCTCCATTTTGCCGTTTCCCAGTCGGGAGAGACGGTGGATACCCTCTATGCCATGCGCGAGCTCCAGCGAAAAGGCGCCACCGTGCTGGGCGTCTGCAATGTGGTAGGCTCATCGATACCGAGAGAATCCGACGGCGGCGTCTATATTCATTCGGGGCCGGAAATCGCCGTGGCCTCCACCAAGGCCTTTACTTCCCAGATAACCGTTTTTTATCTTTTTTCCCTGCTTCTGGGAAGAATGCGCGATATGTCTTTTGAGGAGGGCAGGGAATTCATCGGAAGCCTGCAATCGATACCGGCTAAAATTGAGAAGATCCTGACCGGGACCGAAGCCTTAAAGAAGCTGGCCCGAAAGTATTCTTCTTGCCAGGACTTTCTCTTTTTAGGCCGGGGGATTAGCTATCCGGTTGCCCTGGAAGGAGCTTTAAAGCTCAAGGAGATCTCCTACATTCATGCCGAAGGGTACAGTGCCGCCGAACTTAAACATGGGCCGATAGCCCTGATCAATGAGGAGACTCCCAGCGTATTTTTGGTACCGGACGATTTCCTCAGGGAAAAGATCATCAATAACATGAAACAGGTTAAATCCAGGCGGGGAAAGATTATCGCTGTTGCAGTCGAAGGGGACGAAGAAATCGCCGAGATCGCCGATGATATTATTGAGGTCCCCAGGGTGAAAGAATGGTTCTATCCCCTTTTGATGATCCTTCCTCTCCAGCTTTTTGCCTATTACTGCGCGGTAGAGCTGGGGCGGGATGTGGACCAGCCCAGGAACCTGGCTAAAAGTGTCACCGTTGAATAGGCCCTTTTATCCTCTTCTTCTCCTGTTTGCGCTCCTCCTCCCATCATCGCTTTATTCCCAGGAAACCGGTCAGTCCCCGGCAATCCTCCTGAAAGGACCGGATGAGATAAGAGGCATCAGGTACCTGACACCCAACTCTATTCAGGCCTCAAGCGGAGATTATCAGGTGGATGGAGAACGGGTAGGGGTGATTTTTACCCGCATGGAGCTGTTCATTCCCCCGGAGTGGAAGACCGTTTCCTGCCGAAAACTTAAACTATACGGGGTTCCTGACCATGATTCATTAATCCTGTGTTACCGGGATGACCGCGGGTTTTATATATTCTTTACTTTTTCTAATAAAGAAACCTCTTTCTGGTGTTCCTTTATAGGTGAGTTCCTGGATCGATTCCATTTTCTGCTGGGTTTCGTTCAGAATGAGGTGGATGTTCCTTTTCCGGCCGTTCTATTTTTCTAAAGCGCCTAAATACTGCCCCCTCCGCGCCGATTATTATTATGAGCGATGAAAAAGCGCCTTTTTATCTTCTTTCTGCTCATCGGCATGACCATCCCCCTCTTTTCCGACCTTGATTTAGAAGTGCAGCCCGGGGATATTCGAATCGAACAGAGCCTGGAAGGCGGATACCATCTCTGGATTCGTAAAAAGCCGGATATCAAATCGGTCCTGCTCACCGAATCTTCCGCCGACCCGGACAGGAGGGCCCATTCTTACACCCTGCGCAACCCGGATTTCCATCCCGTAAACGGAGATGAGCGGAGAATACTCGACGGCAAGTTCATCGAAAGCAGAGAGCTTTTTTTTCTGATGGACTCGACCCCGGAGCGCGCTAGCGAACCGGGCGAGGCGTTTCATATTTTCATTCCTTACCTGGTTGTGTACGGGTATGTCTGGAGCCGGAGCGGGGAGATCCAGGTAATAGACGGCACATTCTTGAATATTCGCAGTTTTGCCAGGCCTTTTGCCGATTACGAGGGGACCTATCTGGATAATCCTTTCCGGCTCACGGTAACACAGCTTCCGGTTGCCGACCCTGCCCGGCCGGAAGGGGAGTTTATGGAAGATGCGGTGGAGAGTTTCAGCAGTATAGCCGAAATAGGTGGGGGGAAGGCCCTGAAATCAGCCGGGAAAGAGGATTTAATAGAGCGGATCGGGGAGATTATCGATGATACCCGCGGCAAGAGCCTGGACCTGGTGCTTGCCCTCGATACGACCAGGAGCATGGAAAACGACATGCCCGCTCTTAAGGGCAAGATCGTGCCATTGATCGCCGAACACACCTCGCGCTTCAATAAATTCCGGGTGGGACTTCTTTTTTTTCGGGATTATTTTGAACAGTACCTGGCAAAACCCCTTCCCTTTGAACATGACCTCGGCACTATTCAGCGTTACATTGACCGGGTGCGGGTGCTGGGCGGCCGGGATATTCCGGAAGCCGTATTCGAGGCCCTCTACAGTGGAATACACAGCTATGACTGGCAGGCGGATTCCCGCTTGATTATTCTGATCGGGGACGCCCCTCCCCATCCGCGGCCCAGGGGGAAAATAACCGAGGAAATGGTCTACCGGGACGCGAAGGAAAGAGGCATTGAGATCAATACGATTATCCTGCCTCAGTAGCCAGCCGGCGCAGATCGGGCAGTAGCGATAGCGCATTACCGCTTCAATTTTTCTTCGAGGCGCGCCTTTACTTTTTCGGCCAATATTCTGGGCCCCTGGGGATAAGCAGCCGAGGCGTCAAGGGCATACTGCTCCAACAGATCGTCTAAAAGCTCAAGGGCTCTTTCATCCTTTCCCATTTTATAGTGCAGAAAAGCGATCTCGTAGGAGGCCCACAGGTCTCTTTCCAGCTCTTCAGGAAATCTTTCCTTGAAAGTGTAATAATAACGCAGGGCGAGCTCATAGTTACCATTATCGGAAGCTTCCTGGGCTCTCTGGAAAAACTGAGGCGGGGTCAGGTTGTCCGCGATCGTATCAGGTGAGGTCGAACAGGATGATGACAGGGAAATTATGAGTAGAAGCAGCAACTGCAACCAGGCTTTAACTGTTTTTTTCATTCGTAGCTGTAGATTTCGTCTTTTATGGGCAGATTTTTCTTCAGATCTTTCAGAAAATCTTTGGCATCTCCCATCGTCTCGTACATGTCGCAGGTATCCAGAGTTCTCCTGGCCACGGTAAAGTATTTGTAAACCTTCTCTTCTCCCAGTTTTTTCTTCCATTTTCCTGCGTCGCATCTCACTCTCAAATAATATTGGCTTCCATTGCCGGCCGTTACCCGTACCAGTTTGCAGTGGGTGCAGTTGGCACAGTACACTCTCTCTTCAGGAGACTCTCCATTAGAAGATGGAGTGGTAGAGCTATCTGCCATTGATCCTCCCCCTACCATTTGGATTAACCTACACTAACATATTCGTCTTTCTGCCGTCAATAGTTTAGCCGCATGAAGCGGGTCAGCTCTCATTTTCTTTAACGGCGGATTCCAGGACCGCTTCCACCTGGCGGAGCCGAATAATTAAGCCCGGGTTATCGGGATCGAGATCTACGGCTCGCTTGAGAAAAAGCCTGGCTTTCCGGTACTCCTGGCTGTTGACATACAGATCGGAGATTAAAAGCAAAGCCTCCTGATTGTCCGGGTTTTCCAGCAGGGCTGCCTGCAGGTGCCTGAGCGCTGTTTCCGGATCTTTCTTTATCGTACCCTGCGCTTTTAATAGCAAGAGCTCACTCCTCACTGCCGGGTCTGAGACTTCTTTCAGGCTTTGCTCAATTAGGGCCAGCGCTTTATCCCGGTCCTGATTCTGAAACAGCGCCCTGGCATAAATCGGACTCGAATAGAGACTCTTCCCGGATTGATAGATTTTTTCGGCGTAATAGAGGGCCTGGCTCGAATCTCCCAGGCTGCTGTAAACCCGGTAAGCCTGCCTCAGATCGTCTTCACGTTCCTCCTGTGCCAGAATCCCGTCCAGGTAAACCACCGCCTGGAGCCAGCGTTTCATTTGGACGGCATTTTCCAGGAGAAGTCGTAAGACGCTTATTCTGGTCGGAGCCAGCTCCAGGGCCCGATTCAGCTCCCTTAATCCCTCCGCGCTTTTTCCTGTTTCCATGAGAATTGTGCCGATCAGCTCAGGAAAGCGGGGATCATCGGGAAAGTTCTCTTCCGCCTCCTTGAGCAGTTTTAAAGCGGCCCCGGCAACTTTTGCGCTTTCATATAAAATACGGGCCTTGAGCAGGTGCGCCTCAGTTGCCTCGGGATTTTTCAGCAGGACCAGGTTCAACGGTTTCAGGGCCTGGGGCCAATTACCGCCTTTAAGGAGTATCTTTGTCCTGAGAAGCAGGGCTTTTTCGTCTTCGAGGTTCATAAGAAGCATATTTGCGGCCAGCGCCTCCGCTTTGTCCAGTTCTCCATTGAGCAGATAGATTTCTGCCAGGGCAGTCAGGGCAGGATAGTAGCCCGGGACGATCTTGAGAGATTTTTCCAGATTAAGGATCGCCTCAGCCTGTTTTCCCAGCTCTAATGCTGCGAGGGCAAGGCGGTAAAAGCCGGGATAAAAGGAATCCGTCCTGGCCGCGCTTTCCGAATAAAAACCGGCGGCCTGCTCGAAATCTTTTTCCTGTTCAGCAATAATGCCCCGGAAAAAAGGCGGCAGAACCGAATCCCGGTTCATTTTTTCGGCTGTTATCAGCAGCTCTTTCAATCTGTCATCAGCGGGGCCGGACTGTTTTTCGGCTTCGGGCTCAATAGCTTTGAGAAGATAAAATGAAGGGAGGACCAGGTCAAAAAAAGAAGCATTTTCCAGGCTTTCCGGGCCGATCTCCTGGGCCCTGCCCTCTCCGGCTGCGGCCAATACCTCCTCGTAGGGGCCGGAATAGGCCGGCTTTTCTTTCAAGTATTGCTCCAATTCCGGGTAAAGAAATAGAAAGATCGCTCCTGCCCGGGATTTAAGCTCCCCGGCTTCAGGAACATCTTGCAGGTCCCGGGCCGAAAGAATCGCGATTCCCTCCGCCAGGCTCTCTGGTGAGGCGATTTCAAGCAGTTTTTCCGCCTCTCTTACGGCGGTTTCGATTTTAACCGCCCGGGACGGCGGCGTACCGGCGCAGGACGCCAGGATGAGGGCCAACAGCGCGATTCCCTGGCAGATAATCGCCATAACAATCCGGCGAGAGGAAATAGCTTGCATCCCGTCCTCCTATGGAGAGAGAAAGGTTTTCAACGGCACTTTAACCATATAATACCTGTTCGATGCATTCCAGAGAGTAAATCCTGAGGAAGGCGCTTCCAGGGTCCCTTCAATCTGGTTCACCAGATAGCTTGAGTATTCGGAGTCTGACATTTTCAATTCACCGCCGATTAAAAAAGCCTGAACGTAGGGTCTGATAATACTGCGGCTTCCTACAATAGAGGCGGCCCGGGTCGTTCCTTCCCGATAAATCTGTTTGGCTCTCTCCAGGTAGGTCATGTTGTCGATAAATTCCCCGGGAAAATGGGACGGATAGAACATGGGACATATTACATCGACATAATCGGCCAGCATCTCAATGCTCTGTCCGATCCAGTTCCCCATCCTGTGCCAGGAGTTAAACCCGTACAGATCGGTTGAAATCGGAATATGAATAGACTCCCTGGCCAGGCGCAAAAATGATTCCAGGGCATCGATCCTGGTCATGCCCTCCTTTTTATAGCGGTAGCTTATCTCGGAAAGATTTCCATCCGATGGGAAACGGATATAATCGAACTGAATCTCATCTACTCCCCGCGCCTGCAGCTCTCCGGCCAGATCGAGATTGTACTTCCAGACAAAAGGGTTGAAGGGATCTACCCAATACTCGTTCTGGACATACCGCACTTCATCGTCCGGCTCTTTTTCTTCTCTCTTTTCGTTTGCCCCGGTCTTTTCATTTCCCCCCGGGTCCCGGTTTTCGGCGGTGGTCTCGTTTTCGATCCTGACCAGGTACCTCCAGGGCCCGCCTCTTTTCATGTTCCAGGCTGCATATTTATAATTTTCATAATTGTATAACTGCCGGTCCTTGAACACGACAATCCTGGCCACTACATAGATGCCGTGCGCATGAGCTTTCTCAATCAGCTCTTCCAATTCGAAGCGCTTATCCACTGCGCCGACCCGGTAAGGAAGCTCAAGGTTAGTGTTAAAGGTTAGCCAGCCGAAATCATCTTTAAAATCGACGACCACGGCATTCAGACCGTGCCTGGCCAGGAAGGCCAGATGATCATCAAGTTCTTTTCCGTCTGCCCGATGAGAGTTGACATAAATTCCATACTTGCCCGAGGCTTTACGGATCCTTTCCCGGCGGAAGGGATCGATTTCCTGCCTTTCGCCCGCAGGCGT
>CAZERV010000009.1:10749-38476 GCA_964514815.1 uncultured Spirochaetaceae bacterium
TACGGATCCTTTCCCGGCGGAAGGGATCGATTTCCTGCCTTTCGCCCGCAGGCGTCTTCGTGCCCGCAGGCGTCTTCGTCCCCGGAGGGGGCGTCTTCGTCCCCGGAGGGGGGTAGCGTAGATGCCCGCCAGGGTAGGAGGAATCCGGGAGGCGCCATTTATTGTTCCGGAATGAGTAATGCCAGAGGGAGCTAATGGTTTCTGCTTCCAGCAGCCAATCCCCATTCGCCCCCTGCGGGGATGAAGACACCTGCTTGACCTGCAGTCTTTGAATAATCTTCCCTGGGAAATCGAGCCTGCTCCAGGAGGCGCGGTCGCCGGAGCCTATATAAATACCGTGTCCGAAACCGCTGGAAAAGATTATGGCCTCCGGAATCAGCGGATGGTAGGCTATCCCGGAAATCTCCTCATAAAAACCGGCCCCCCGGTAGAGAAAATCGGCGCTCCGGGAGGGGTCCTGCCAGCTTTTCCCCCGGTCCCTGGTTTCAAAAAAGCCGTTAAACGAAGTTCCGAGCAGAACGGTGTTCCGATCGGAAGGCGATAAAGCGACCGAAGTCAGGTAAGAGCTCGGGCGTAAGGGTTTCCCCAGCGGGATCTCCTCCCAGAAGGCCCCGTAGTTTTCCGAAAGATAAAGATTCGATACAGTCGTTACGGCAATGCGGCCTTCATGTAAGGGATCGACGCCGATGGCGGTCAGGCCCCGCACCCTGTCTACATCAAAGGGATAGACGACTTTGCGAGGCAGGCCTTCATTTCTTTCCAGCCATGTCTCGCCGTCAAAGGAGATCAATACCCCGTTTTCCCGGGAAAGCGCATAAGTAATGCCCGCTGCGGGGATGAAGACACCCGATCCTTGAGGGGGATATAGTTTCTGATTGATTTCTTCTTCCTGGGCGCCCAGGTAGGCGAGTACTCCTCCGGCGAAGAGAAAGGTTATCAGGAGAGCCGACATGATAAATAATCCTTTTCTCATGGCCCTTTTTTCCCTTCCGGTCCGGTCATGTTGGCAATAATTCGGTCACCGAGCTCCTCCGTAGAGACTTCATGAGCATTCTTCATCCGGCGGGCAAAATCGTAAGTTACGGTCTTATCCGCAATGCTGCGAGCGATACCGCTTTCGATCAACCGGGCCGCTTCCTGCCAGCCCAGATAATCAAACATCAGGGCCCCGGATAGAATTAAGGAACTGGGATTCACCATATTCTTGCCCGCGTATTTAGGCGCGCTTCCATGAGTCGCTTCGAACAGGGCACAGCCGGTTTCATAATTAATGTTGGCGCCCGGGGCTATTCCGACGCCCCCCACCTGGGCCGCTAAAGCGTCGGAAAAATAATCTCCATTCAGATTGGTCGTGGCTATGACATCGAACTCCTCCGGCCGGGTGAGGATCTGTTGTAGAAATATATCGGCGATTGAGTCCTTGATCAGGACCTTCTCAGCCGGCGCAGGGCCCCGGAGATTGTCCGACCGGGTCCCGTGCTGAAACACGACCCGGTCGCCGAACTCGCGCTTAGCCAGCTCGTATCCCCACTCCAGGAAAGCGCCCTCGGTATATTTCTGAATATTCCCCTTGTGAACCAGGGTCACGCTCTTTCTCCTGTCGGCAATCGCGTAGCTTATAGCCGCCCGGATGAGGCGCTCGGAAGCGGGTCTGCTGATCGGTTTAATACCTATTCCGGTCTCTTCACCCAGGTCCCAGCCAAACTCGGCTTTAAGATAAGCCCTCAATTTTCGGGCATCCCTGCTGTCCGCCTTGAGCTCCAGCCCGGCATAAACATCTTCGGTATTTTCCCGGAAAACGACCATATCGACTAATTCCGGCTTTTTAACCGGTGAGGGCACGCCCTGGTAATAGTGTATGGGACGCAGACAGACATAGAGGTCCAGTTCCTGCCTTAAAGCCACATTCAGGCTCCGATGACCACCGCCCACGGGAGTGGACAGCGGCCCTTTTATTCCGACCAGGTAAGTCTTGAAAGCGGCGATTGTTTCCCGGGGAAGCCGGCTCCCGGTATGTTGATAGGCTTTCTCCCCGGCCGGTACCTCCGACCATTCGATCCTTCTTGCCGGGCCATAGGATTTTTCTACCGCTGAATCAAAAACGCGAACCGAGGCGGACCAGATGTCCTTTCCGATTCCATCCCCTTCGATGAAAGGAATGATCGGATTATCCGGAACGGAAAGGCCCTGCCGCGTTTGGATTATCCTCCGGCCCATTCATACCTCCTGCCAATAATGTCCTCATTTATTTTGAGTAATTCTACCAGATAGGCCCAGGCCTTGCCAACTATACTTTTCCATGCTATTATTTTGTGCGTGCGACTCTTTAAGTTTTTTTTAGCCGTTTGCTTGTCCCAGGTTATTATTTTAACAGGCTGTAATCAGCCTTATTCCTATTATACTGTCGGTAATTTAAAGCAAAAGCGGGAGATGCGGGAGATCTTGCGTCATCTGGAGACCGAAGAAGAAGTTGGAGAGAACCGCTTCATCCTGATTCAGCAGGTTTCCAATAGATTACTCGCCGCCGGAGAAGCGGGAAAGCTGATTCTTTTCCTGACCACTTATGTAGAAAAATATCCGAACGATCCTTATAACGCTTATTACCTGGCAATCGTGGCTGAAGCCTATAAAGAGCAGGGCGCCGTACCGCTGACCGTTCATTATTATGAGCGGATCCTGATGAACCATCCGGACCTTCTGGTTGCGGGCAGCTCGATTCATTTCCGCTGTCTTCAGGAATTAATTACCCTGATCGAAGATCCATACTATAAGATCGAGTATTATAAAGAGCTGATTTCCCGGTTCAGTGATTTCATTGATCCCGGACTTACCTATTTTCTACTGGCTAAAAACTATGAAGAAGTGGGCGATTGGGAACAGGCTGTCCGGGTCTACCAGAAGTTTTTGAAGTATCCGGAAACCGAGATTCCCGGATTTCCGAACGCTCATCATAAGATCAGAGAGAAAGTGGAGTTTCACTATTCCGTCAAAGAATGGACGGTAGATAATCTCCAGAACCTGGTAGCGGAGATCAAGCGGGCGATTTATACTCGGAGCGCACGCAGGTTACTGCAGTACAAGGCCAAAGTGAATTTCTTTACCATGTCCTGGTCCCAACAGGAAAGTGATGAGCACGTGGCCCTGGTTTTCGATATCGGCGCTTTTCTTCATACTTCCCGGGTTATTGCCGATGATGAACTGGATATTGATTCAAATTCCGGCGAGGCTTTCTTAAGGACGACCAGGTGGTCTTATCGAATCCCGACCTGGTACCTGTATTTTCGCAAGGTGGATTTTAAGGCGGATCCTGAGATTAACGGAAGATGGGAATGGGCCGGCATCTATTTCGGAGAAAAACTTTAGTCTTTATACTGTCACCCCGCATTTTGTCTCCTCTCCTGGGTGAAAACATTGCCGAGCGCCTTAATTTTTCTTTTCTTGAGAGACTCGCCGGGCTGTTGAAATCCAGGATAAGAGGCGCCCTTTGAAGCGGATCGCCGGAACGTTTTTTCTGCTTTTTCTAATCCTCTCCTTCCTTTTCGCCGAAGGCGAAGAGTTAATCCGGGAAAAGAGGCTAAACTGGGAAGAAGGCTTGCTGATCATCGATATCCGTGTCAACCTGGAGCAAAGAGACGGAAAGTCCATACCGGATGCCCGCTACCTGGCTGAACAAAGAATCGAGAAGCTCCTACCGGCCCTCTTCCTGGAATCGCTCCTGGATATTCCCATCGATTCATACTACACCATGGGAGAGAAAATCAAGGAGAGAGAAGACCTTTTTCACCGGGTTTATGCCCTGGCCCCGGTAGGAAAGAAGCAATTTGGCTATCTCTCCAGGGACATGAGGCAGGTCCACGTACGTTATGAATTTCCCTTTTTCGGTGAGCAGGGATTGATCGTTCCTTTTATCGAACATACCTTTCCGTATCCGCTTCGGAAGAGCCTGGTGTTCGAGCCTTCCCGAAGCTTTACCGGCCTGGTTATCTATGCTGCCGGTGGCTATCCGGCCTACGGCAAAAAAGGAATGGAAAGAATCAAACCCGCCTTCTTTCCCAGGTTGTATGATGAAGGGATGAATTTGGTCTTTTCTTCTGCTAACTGCGACCCGGAATATTTAAAGCGCTGGGGAATGGTTGCCTATACGCATTCTGTCGATGAGAGTCCTTTTCTTGAGCGTGTCGGAGTCTTCCCGCTCAGAACCATGGCCCGGGCCGTGTACGGAAAGAACTCTACGGATATTATCCTCCCCAATGATGCCGCCCGGAAGCTCTTATCCCGGAAGGCCAACCACGACCTGCTCAAACAGGGAAGAATCCTGATCATCCTGGATTAGCCGGAAAATTGTTTAGAAACATCAGGGTAGCCATTACTTTGGCGTCCCCCACCATATTCTCGATCCGGCAGTACTCATTGGGCATATGCGCTGTCTCGTCGATTTTCGCCCAAACCACGGTATGAATTCCCTCATTTCGCAGATAGGAAGCGACCGTTCCGCCGCCTATGCCCCACAGCTCTCCCTCAATCGAGTAGACCCGCTTGATAGCTTGCTTGAGGGACTGTACCAGGGGCGAGCTCCCGGGGGTCGGCGGAGAGGATATTCGTTGGACTGTCGAGATCGTCACCGTCACTCCGTTCTTCTTTTCCACTTCCTGCGTAATTTCCCGGATACGCTGCATAACTTCATCCAGGTCCAGAGCAGGAATAATTCTGCAGTCAAGATAAAAAACATCATCAGCAGGTATCGTATTGATATTGGGCAGGTTTGCCTCTTTTTTAGTCGGTGCAAAGGTGGAAACCGGGGGATCGAAGATACTATTGTTTTCCGGATAGAGCCGGTTAAGCTCATTCATTTTCAGCACCAGCTCCGAGGCCGCGACAAAGGCGTTAATTCCCTCTTCCGGCGTGGAGGCATGGCACTGCTTTCCCTTGGTCCGGAACTTGAGCCAGAGGAGGCTTTTTTCGGCGATCTGGATCATTGCCCCGTCTTTCCGGCCGGCGTCGGGCGCCAGGACCAGGTCGCCGGGTTTGAAGAGCCGGTGATTGGCCAGAAGGTACCGGATGCCGTACTCTGAGCCGTTCTCCTCATCGGCGGCAAAGAGAAGCTTGACCGTGTTCTTCGGCTTCACTTTGAGCTCGATAAGAGAAGCGGCCGCGGCAATCGAGGCGATCATGCCCTGCTGATTGTCTTCCACCCCCCGGCCGAAGAGCAGGCCGTCCTTCCGTACCACCTTATAAGGATCGGTTTTCCAGAGAGATTCATCCCCGGGAGGCACGATATCGAGATGGCTCATGATCCAGAACCCTGGCTCATCCGTGATGCCCGGTATGGTGGCCACAATATTGGGTCGCTTTCCTGACGATACCCTCTCATCCGGAGCGCTAAATGTTTCCACCTCTGTAATTCCCAGTTCGGGAAGCCGGTCGAGAAGAACCCGGGCCTTGTCCCATTCGCCGTTTCCGCCGTTCTGGGGCGCGATAGCCGGCACCGCCGTAAAGGCCTCCTGGAGGGAGATCATCGTGCCGGTGTTTTCTTCGATTTTTTGAAAAATAACTTCCAATTCATTCAAACCTGTGCCTCGCTATTGAGGTTATATAACGAAGAAGCGCCTCTAAACAAGGGGCAGCACAAGATGCGGCAATGCCGATCGGGCAAGCCCGGAAGCAATCATCTGCAGAAATCATCTGCAGACAGGGGTGCCAGGCGTGGCTCATCGTTGACTTTGGCTTTGATTCTATTTTATGCTTAAATTGTTTATAATTATCAAATTGGGGGGAAACCTTTGAGGCTGGAAATAAGAAAGGCTTTAGCACTGTCAGGACCGATCTGTCTACTGGCTGTTTTATTTTCCTGCGCTCCAAAACCCATCGGCTATGGTGTAGTATTTTGGGCGGAAAAGGATAGTCCCTTCCAGACCGGCGAGCTGGTAAGAATCATAAAGGAATCCCAAATACAAGAGGTCTACCTGGTAAATACCAGGAGAAAAAAGGAATTGAAAGAAATAGAGCTCTGGCGGGTCCGGATGTATGCTACCCTTGAGGAGGCCGTAAAGAGTGCGGCCGAATATTCCGAAAACGTGTACCTTTACGGATACACTGAAAGAGACGGACTGCCTCTCAGGGAGAAACCGCACCAGGAGGCCAGGCGAGTATACAAGCTGCGGGAAGGACAACTGGTCAAAATAATCGCCAGAGAAAAAGAAAAGGTAAAAATCGCCTCCTATGAAGATTATTGGTATCGAGTCCTTACCGAGGACGGCTCAGAGGGATACTCTTTCGGCTACTATCTAAACATCTTCTCCACCCGGGGCGATCCTCAAGCCGAGGCGGAAAAGCTGAGATCAAAAGATCCGGTCCTCGATGAGATACTGGCCACAGTCTGGCGGCCCGAGTATTTCAAGGAAATGACGGAAGAAGGCAGGGTCGACCTTTTTCGCTTCCGAAAGGAGATCGGCTTTTTCCCCAGGCGGGAGGATAAACGGCTGATCCTGGTTACTTTGAAATACAGCCAGGTTTTTGATTATGATGAGGCGGAAAATGTGGGCCCGAATCGCTACCTCTTTACCGGCACTGATTTACGCGCGCATATTACGGAAGACAGGAGGCTCATTCTTAGTTATTCCCGGGGCGGGCAGATAATAAGCTCCGTATACGTACTTTTCGAGAAAGACTTAGACGAGGTAATCTCCGCGGAGCATCTCCGCCGGGAAAAGCTGTTTCGGGAATTCCTTTCCAGGGGAGAAACTCTCAGGAGCACGGCATACGGAAACATCCGGCTTCAGACAGGCCGGCGCTTTCTCTGGAAAGACTTTGAAAGACTTGCCGCTTCCGCCTCGGGGAGCTCCCGGATATTTTTAAAACCTGTGGAGGGCTCCGGCCGGGTGGATTTTCCTTACTTTCTGTCGGAAGAGCTTTCCCGGCGTTATGACGGAATCATTACTTTCCGCTTTGCCGAATATTTCGAGCAGGAAGGAACCAGTTTTTTATATGAATTCGATGACTCCGGCGTTCGTTGCGTGTTCATCCCCCCGGAAAACATCGACAACCTGGAAGCGGTCGAAACAGGAATCCAGCCCCTGGTGGTCTACTTTACCTTCGGAAAAAGCTGATTTTATGAACCTTATCCAGGATATCTAAAATGGTTAAGATTTTCGACCTGGGAGTGGTAAATACTCGGTTTAGCTCTTTCTGGCCGTAATGCTTGTGGATGAATTCCTGAATGGGCAGTCGCTCAAACCAGCAGTCCAATATTTTTGAACAGGGAAGCTTATCATGCATAGTTCGGCAGTATTTAAAGTGCACACAGTGGCCCAGAGTGCGGCAGTAGGTTTCTTTTTTATCGTATTCTTCGATCATCGGATACACACAAAGTACCCGTGGGATTCAGATTTCAAATCAACTGCCTGCCTTAGCCAATTGAGGCTTGGGCAGATCTTTAATCAATTCCAGGGCTTTATGGATCTCTTCCTCTGGATAAGCATAGTCCTGGAGTTGCCCCTTGAAGTAGAGATCATAACCTTTTAAGTCCATCAACCCGTGACCACTCATGTTGAACAGGATCACCTTTTCCTTACCATCTTCTTTAGCCTTTTTAGCCTCTTGAATTGTTGCGGCAATCGCATGACCGGTTTCCGGAGCCGCAATGATACCTTCAGTTCTGGCGAAAAGGACGGCCGCCTCAAAACATTCTTTTTGATGAACGGCTCTGGGTTCAATCAGACCATCAACAATAGCCTGACACACCTGGGGAGCCATCCCATGATAGCGTAAACCGCCGGCATGAATGGGAGGAGGCACAAAGGTGTGACCCAGGGAGTGCATCGGTGCAATGGGAGCAAGTTCTGCGGTATCGCCAAAGTCATATACGAACGGCGCCCTGGTCATGGTGGGACAGGAAGCAGGTTCTACCGGAATAATATCGATCTGGGCACCATTTATCTTGTCATAGACAAAGGGAAAGGATAATCCGGCAAAGTTGCTTCCGCCTCCAGCGCAGCCAATCACTACATCCACCTTCTTCTCCCCGAACTTTTCCAGCTGCTTCTTTGCCTCTAAACCAATAATCGTCTGATGCAGAAGGACCCAGGGTAACACGCTGCCCAGAGAATACTTGGTTTTTCCGCTCTTATCGGCAACAGCCTCTTCGATCGCCTCACTTATGGCAATTCCCAGACTACCGGGGGAATCGGGATCTTTGGCCAGGATGTCCCGTCCCGCCTGGGTCTGATCGCTGGGGCTGGGCACACACGCGGCACCCCAGGTTTCCATCATCATTTTGCGATAAGGCTTTTGCTCATAGCTGACTCTCACCATATAGACCTTACATTCCAGGCCTACAAGAGAGCAGCCAAAGGCCAGGGCGCTTCCCCACTGCCCGGCACCCGTCTCTGTGATAATTTTTTTAACCCCAAACTCTTTGCTGTACCAGGCCTGAGGCACGGCTGTATTAGGCTTGTGGCTGCCGGGGGGAGAAACCCCTTCATTTTTATAGTAAATCCTGGCCGGTGTTCCCAGAGCTTTTTCTAAGTAAACAGCTCTATGAAGGGGAGTCGGACGCCAGCGGTATAAAAGTTCCAACACCTCCCCTGGAATGTCAATCCAGCGGTCTGTGCTTATTGCCTGGGCAATCAGGTTCATGGGAAACAGCGTCCCCAGATACTCCGGCGTAGCCGGCTTTTGATCCGGCCCCAGTAGTGGATTCCGAACGGGCAGATCAACATTCAGGTTGTACCACTGCCTGGGCATTTCATCTTCGGTAAGGAAAACTTTTACGGGCATACTTATCCTCCTTGGTTGTAAAATATTGCTTATTGGCTTTTTCCTCCGGCTAAGAAGCCGGATGAAACCACAAAATTTATAGGTACTCGTGCAATACTCGTTTAAACGCAGAGTCCCTCTTTTTCAGCTCTCTGGATCCTCTGGTAATCTTGCAAAGGCTCATGCTTAATTTCCGGGCGATCTTTCTTTGACTCACACCTTTATAAAGCATCTTCACAAGCTCCCAGCGGCCCGCTATCTCCTTTATCTCATTTTCAGTCAGGAGGCATTCCAGAAGATCCAGGATTAGCTTTTGATCCTCTATTTTGGACAAAATACCTGCAATCTCCATAATACCATCCATAAAGTTTCAATACGCAGTAATGTTACTATAAATAGAAACACATGTCAATAGCTGATTAAAAAAACTCTTGATCTCCCTGTATTTTCAAGTTATTGTAACTATATTTTAATTAGCGTACGAGAAGAGATGAGATGAATAGTTTTAATCACGGCTTTAACAACAAGAGGATCGGGTTTGTCTCCTTCCGGTTTGCCGGCACCGACGGAGTGACCCTGGAAACAAAAAAATGGGCGAATATCTTCCAGAAATGGGGCTTTGAGTGTTTTTACATGGCCGGAGAGCTGGATACCCTGGAAGACCACTCTTTTCTGGTTGAGGAAGCCCATTTCAAACACCCGGCGATCAAGAGCATTTATGAATCCTGTTTCGATCATACCTGCCGGTCTCCGGAAACCAGCGGGCAGCTTCACCACTACCGGAGGCGCTTGAAAGAAAGCATTTACGAGTTCGTAAAAAAATACGACATCGACATTCTCATTCCTGAGAATGCTCTTACCATTCCTCTGAACATTCCGCTGGGAATGGCCCTTACCGAATTCATAGCCGAAACGGGCATCAGAACGATCGCCCATCATCACGACTTCTTCTGGGAGAGAAAGCGCTTCCTGCACAACTGTGTCTGGGATTACCTCAACTCCTGTTATCCGCCTCACCTCTCCTCTATCAAACACGTGGTCATCAACTCCTCCGCCGAGAATCAACTGGCTCTCCGCACGGGAATAGCCGCCACCCTGGTTCCTAATGTGATGGACTTCGAAAAACCTCCTGAGCCGGTGGATGACTATGCGCGGGATGTCCGCCAGGACCTGGGGATCGGCGAAGACGAGCTTTTGATCCTGCAGCCCACCCGGGTGGTAAAGAGAAAGGGCATTGAGCATGCCATAGAGTTCGTGGCCCGCCTGGGCATGAAGGCCACCCTGGTCATATCCCATGCCTCCGGAGATGAAGGGTACGAGTACCAGGAGCGGGTCAGGGAATACGCCGAGCTTTTAGGAGTTCACACTCACTTTGTTGACGAGATTATCGATGACGAGCGCGGCACTACCCAGGACGGCCGGAAAATCTATTCTCTGCACGATGTCTATCCCCATGCCGACCTGATCACCTATCCTTCTGTTTTTGAAGGTTTCGGCAATGCCTTTCTGGAGTCGATCTATTTCAAGTGCCCCATCCTGGTGAATAACTATTCCATCTATTTTTTCGATATCAAGCCCAAGGGGTTCGATGTGATCGAAATGGACGATTTTATCTCCAAGGAGACGATAAGACGCGCCCGGGAGGTGCTCGAGGATAAAGACCGCCTCAAGCGGATGATAGAGCGAAACTACGAGCTGGGCTTGAAGCACTTCTCCTACCGGATCCTGGAGGTGAAGATGAGGGGCATTTTGATCTCATTCTTGGGCCAGAGGTACTGCACTTAGAAACCGGTGGGCTTTTCCGCGGGCAGGGCCCCGGGCATCCAACCGGGGTCATCCCGTAAGGGTCCTCCCGGCCGGCCGGAGGCATGGAGGCCGACGTGCCGCTGCGGCCATGGAGGGCCGAGGTAGCGGCCGGAGGCATGGAGGCCGACGTGCCGCTGCGGCCATGGAGGGCCGAGGTAGCGGCCGGAGGCAGCCATCCCGGACAGCGCTATGACCTGTTTTCCGGGTATCTTTCTTAAAGACAGGGTTTCTTCCAGCCGGTCTATGCTCTCAAGGCAGAGAACATAGGTGCTGATTTCCGGGGCAATAGAGCCTTCACAAATTACAAACTGGATATCCGCGGGAAATAACTCCGCCAGTTCTTTAAAAGCCTTGCGGCCCCGGTGCCGTTCGAGTCGGATAGTCTCTTTTTCTGAGCCGGCAATAACGATCCGGGCGCCTGCCCGGGAATGGCGTTCCGTATCACTGCCCACGAGGTCCAGGTCGAAACGGGCCCGGTGAGTGGATTTTATGCTGCCCACCCGGAAGCCTCTGGCCAGGAGAGAGGCGATTACGGCCTCGGTGACCGTGGTCTTGCCGCTTTTTTTTAAACCCTGATATGGATACAAATTCCATGTTTCTTCTATTGTGCAGATCAAGATGACTTTGTTAAACTATTCTACAGCATTTAAGGATGAGGAGGAAGGGGTGAGCAGAGAAATTGAGATAACGGTTGGAGAAAAGCGGATCGGCCTGAATAAATTCGCCAAAGAGGTAATCGGCAACACCCTGCTGGGCCTATTGAAAAACTTCAAGCATATGGACAGCGAGGAGGAGATTACCATCAGGATAAGACCTGAGACTACAGACCATGGAACTTGAGCTCTTACTTCCGGCCGCTTTAAAAGCGGCTCTTAAAGCCTCAGAGGCTGTATTAAAGGTCTATCGGTCTGAGTTCGAGGTGGACGATAAGCCGGACCGGTCGCCCATAACCGAGGCTGACCGGCGCTCTCACCGGATTATTGCCAGGAAGCTTTCCCGGCATCCCCGGTCCGGAGCCTTTCCTGTCCTGAGCGAGGAGGGCAGGGACATCTCCTATTCCGTACGGAGGAGCTGGAAGCGTTTCTGGCTGATCGATCCCCTGGACGGAACGAAAGAATTTATCAAGCGCAATGGCGAGTTTACCATTAATATCGCCCTGATCGAAGAGAATAAGCCTGTTTTGGGCGTGGTCTATGCCCCGGTATTCGATCTTCTCTACTTCGGCATAAAAGGGATTGGCTCTTTTAAAGCTGAAAGGTTAGCCGGTGGGAAGACGGTTCGAGGGATTTTGGAGGGGGCCCGCAAGCTGGCGCGGATTCCAGTAATCAGGTTTCCCTCCCGGAGCAGTGAAGCAGGAATCAGGGTGGCCTGCAGCCGGTCCCACTGCAGCCCGGAGTTTGAAGACTTTATCGAGGAGCTTAAAGATTCTTACCGGGAGGTGGAGCTGGTTCCCATGGGCAGCGCCCTGAAGATGTGTCTGGTCGCAGAGGGCAGGGCCGATATCTATCCCCGCCTGGGCACCACCATGGAATGGGATACGGCAGCCGCCCAGGCGGTCTTAAACGGGGCCGGGAAAAAGGTGTATCGTTTTAATAGCGAAGAAGAACTTGTTTATAATAAAAGGAATTTGAAAAATAATTGGTTTATTGTACGTTAATCCGGTAAAAAAATCGTCTTTTTTCTTGACGATTCCGGCTGACTATTCTATGCTGGAATACACTGTGAATATATTCACGATACTAGTTTAAACAATAAACCAGGCAGAAGACCTGTCGTTCTTAAGAATTTGAGGAGGCATGGGGAATGTCAAAAGAAGATGCTGCTCTAATTACGGAAATCGTTGACGATCATCAAAAGGACAGAGGCCGGCTGATGGATATTGTCCGCGAAGTGCAGGCCAGGTGCGGGCACATCTCAAACGATGCGGTCGGCCGAATTGCCGGTGCTTTGGGTATTCATCGAGTGCAGGTCGAGGATATGGTTAGCTTTTACTCCTTTCTGAAACGAGAGCCAACGGGAAAATACGTTATCCGTCTGAGCAACTGTGTGGTTAACAGAATGAACGGCATGGAGAAAGTGGCGGAAACCTTCGAGAAAGTCCTGGGAATCTCTTTCGGGGAAACGACTCCGGATGGGATGATATCCCTGGAGCACACCTCATGTATCGGCATGTGCGACCAGGCTCCCGCCGGCCTGATCAACGACACGGTGGTCACGGACCTGAAACCGCAGGATGTCCCGGCCATAGTCGAGGCGATTCGTAAAGAAAGGCGGACGAGCTTTCAGGCCGGCGCGCTTCCCAATGCAGAGGTGCAGCTTAACCTGTGCCGGCCCGGCCCCGTGGTGATGGCTCCTTTTGAAAATGGGTCGGCGATCCGCCGCACCTTAAATATGACCCCCGAACAGGTCATTGAGGAGATCACCAGGTCCAGGCTCCGGGGGCGTGGAGGAGCAGGCTTCCCCACCGGCATGAAGTGGAGCTTCTGCCGCAAGGCAAAGGGCGATCACTATGTGATCTGCAATGCCGATGAGGGTGAGCCCGGGACCTTCAAGGACCGGTATATTTTGACAGAAGCGACGGACCTTCTTTTTGAGGGAATGACTATTGCCGGATACGTCCTGGGCGCCGAGACCGGTCTCCTTTACTTAAGGGGTGAATACGAGTACCTTTTACCTCATCTCCGGCAGGTCCTGGCCCGCCGGCGGCGGAGAGGACTTCTGGGGCAAAATGTAGCCGGTAGGGAAGGATTCAACTTTGATATCCGCATCCAGCCAGGCGCCGGCGCCTATATTTGCGGAGAAGAATCCTCTCTAATCGAGTCTCTGGAGGGCAAGCGCGGAGCTCCCCGGGACCGCCCCCCATACCCGGTTCAGTGCGGCTATCTAGGCCAGCCGACCGCGGTGAATAATGTCGAAACCCTATGCTGTGCTGCCCGGGTGATGTCGAAAGGTGGGGAGTGGTTTGCCGCGCTAGGCACCCGGGATTCCACCGGAACCAAGCTGCTCAGCGTTTCCGGGGACTGCCTGCATCCGGGGGTTTATGAGCTTGAATACGGACTCACAATCGATAAGCTTTTGGAAATTGTGGGAGCGGAGAATGCCAAGGCCGTCCAGGTCGGCGGACCCTCCGGGCTCTGTGTTGCGCCCAAGGACTTCGGCCGGAGGATCAGCTTTGAAGATATACCCACCGGGGGATCGGTAATTGTGTTCGGGAAGGATAGGGACCTGTTAAAGATCGCGGGCGAGTTTACCGAGTTTTTCGTCGAGGAATCCTGCGGCTGGTGCGCGCCCTGCCGGGTGGGAACAACCCTTCTCTTAAAAGTTATGGAAAAGATCCTGGCCGGAAAGGGAACGCAGTCGGACCTGGTCGAGCTGGAGAGCCTCGGCAATACGGTAAAATCGATGAGCCGGTGCGGATTGGGCCAGACTGCCGCCAATCCGGTCCTGACCACTCTCAAGAATTTCCCGGACCTGTACAAGAAGAGGATAACGAAGAAGGATTTTATACCTTACTTCGACGTGGAAGCGGCATTCAGCGATGCTTACGAGATCACCGGCAGAAAGTTTAAACCGGAGGAAGGTGAAGTATGAGCGCGGAAAAGATAGACATAATAATCGATGGAGTTGAAGTCGAAGCAAAGCCGGAGCAGACCATAATTCAGGCTGCCGCCGCGGCGGGAATCTATATTCCCCACCTCTGCTACCACGAGGACTTGCCGCCCGGCGGGCACTGCCGGGTCTGCACGGTAAAGGTTAACGGAAAACCGATGAGTTCCTGCACTACGCCGGCCGGCCAGGGCATGGTAATTGAGAATAATACCGAAGAGATAAACACCGAGCGCCGGCATATTATCGAGATGCTCTTTGTGGAGGGAAACCATGTCTGCCCGTTCTGTGAAAAGAGCGGCAACTGCGAGCTCCAGGCCCTGGCTTATCGCCTGGGCATGATGGCGCCGGGCTATCCCTATCTCTTTCCAAAAAAGGAATTGGACGGGTCTCACCCGGATGTCTACCTGGACCGAAACCGCTGTATTCTGTGCGGGCGCTGTGTCCGGGCTTCCAGGGAAATGGACGGGAAGTATGTCTTCGGCTTCAAAGACCGGGGCCTCGGGATGAGACTGGCGGTGGATGCGGAGCACAACCTGGCGGAAACGGATTTGAAGGGGTCCGACAGGGCGGCCGATATCTGTCCAACCGGGAGCCTGGTAGTAAAGAGAGTCGGCTTTGAAATGCCGGTGGGAACCCGCCTGTACGACCGGGCGCCGATCGGCTCGGAAGTTGAGAAAAGAACATGTCCAAGCCAAAAATAGCGACCACTGCCATGACGTCCTGCTTCGGATGCCACATGTCGATTCTTGACATCGACGAAAGGATTCTGAAGCTTTTCGAGCTGGTCGATTTTGATAAATCACCGATCGATGATATCAAGAGCTTCTCCGGTCCCGTCGATGTGGGGATCATCGAGGGGGGCGTTTCTAATGATGAGAACCTGGAGGTGATTCGCTCTTTTCGCAAACACTGCAAGATCCTGGTTTCCCTGGGAGAATGCGCCATCCAGGGCAACATCCCGGCCATGAGGAACACCGTTCCCTTAAAGGAATGCCTGGAAGAGGCTTACCTTCATGGGCCGACGGTGGAGAATGAAAGCGGGCGTATTCCGGACGATCCGGACATTCCTATCCTGATGAACAGGGTCTACCCGGTCCACGAGGTGGTAAAGGTGGACTACTTTATCCCGGGATGTCCTCCCCCGGCGGATGCGATATGGGAAGCACTGGTAGCATTGTTATCGGGCAAAAAGATAGAACTGCCCTATGAGCTTCTGAAAAAAGACTGAGGTAAAGGATATGAACGCTGCTGTAAAAACAGGAAGAAAAATCGTCATCAATCCGGTCACCAGGGTTGAAGGACACGGAAAAGTCACCATCAGGCTTGATGAAGCCGGGAAAGTGGAGCAGGCCCGGCTGCATATCATAGAGTTCCGGGGCTTTGAGCGCTTCGTACGGGGCCGGTTCTACTGGGAAGTGCCTGTAATTATTCAGAGACTCTGCGGTATCTGTCCGGTAAGTCACCTGCTCTGTGCGGCCAAGGCCATGGACGTAATCGTCGGCGCGGATAAACTTACCCCTACGGGAGAAAAGATGCGGAGGCTGATGCACTACGGCCAGACCTTTCAGTCCCATGTCCTCCATTTCTTTCACCTGAGCTCTCCCGACTTGCTATTCGGCTTCGATGCGGACCCCCTGAAGAGAAATATCATCGGCGTGGCCCAGGAGTATCCGGAACTGGCCAGGATGGCGATCCTGATGCGCAAGTACGGCCAGGAGGTCATCAGACTGACTGCCGGAAAGAAGATCCATGGGAACGGGGCTATCCCCGGGGGCATCAATAAAAACCTTTCGATAGAGGAGCGTGATTTTCTCCGGAAAGATATAGACCAGATGGTCAAGTGGTCGATAGACGGTCTCGAGCTCTATAAGAAGCTGTACCGTGAGGATTTAAAGCGGATGTCGAGTTTCGGCAGCTTCGAGTCCAATTTTATCAGCATTGTGCCTGAGGACGGCAAATTTGATATCTACGACGGCAATCTTCGGGCCAGGGACCCGGATGGGAAGATCATATTCGACCGGGTCAAGCCGATGGATTACCTGAACTATATTCGGGAAGAGGTGCGGTCCTGGAGCTATATGAAGTTCCCCTTTATCAAGCAGTTGGGAAAAGAGAAGGGCTGGTACCGGGTCGGTCCCCTGGCGCGGCTCAATAACTGCGATTATATGGATGCGCCTCTGGCGGAAAAAGAGCGCCGGGAGTTTATGGAGCTGGGCGGCGGCCGGCCGGTTCACGCCACCATGGCCTACCATTGGGCCCGGCTGATCGAAGTGCTCTACTGCGCCGAAAAGATAAAGGAGCTTCTGAGCGACCCGGATCTCCAGGGCACGGACCTGGTGACTAAGGGCAAGCGGAGAAACGAGGCGGTCGCCTATCTGGAAGCTCCCAGGGGGACCCTGTTTCATCATTACCGCATAGATGATAACGACCAGGTTGAAATGGCCAACCTCATCGTCTCAACGACCAGCAACAATGAGCCGATGAACCGGGCCGTAAACGCGGTGGCCAGGGATTATCTTCAAGGGGTTGAAATAACCGAGGGGCTTTTGAACCACGTGGAAGTGGCCATCAGGGCTTATGACCCCTGCCTGAGCTGCGCCACCCATGCGCTCGGCCGGATGCCGCTGGTGGTCAGGCTGGAAGGCCCGAAAGGGGAGCTCATTCAGGAAAAGATACGCGAGTGAGTGTTCCGGAGAACCGGGGCATCCTGGTCCTGGGCTATGGAAATCCGGGCAGGCAGGATGACGGTCTCGGACCGGCGATCGCCGAAGAGATTGAGCGGCTCAATCTGGCGGGAGTGACTGTAGATGCCGATTATCAGCTTACCATAGACGATGCCGCTGAGCTGGCGGAGCACGAGAAGGTGATATTTGTGGATGCGGCCGTGGAAGGCCCGGAGCCGTTCAGCGTGAAGAGGCTGGCGCCTTCATCCGAAATCGGTTTTACCAGCCATGCGGTAAAGCCGGAGTCGGTACTGGCTATCTGCCGGGATACCTTCAATCATCTGCTTGAGGCTCTTTTAGTAGGAGTGCGGGGATATGAGTTCGAGCTGAAAGAGGAATTGACCGAAAAGGCTGAAAAAAACAAGAGTGAGGCTCTTGATTTTATTAAAATATTGATTCGGGAGTGGAGAGGAATAGATATGGCTATAGGTGAAACTGGCAAAACGATCTTGATTATTGATGATGATCCGGATATCCGCGCCGCAACGCGGATCGTCCTGGAGTCGGCCGGGTTTATGGTCGGTGAAGCCTCGACCGGTGAGGAAGGACTGAAAACCGCCCAGCGCATTAAACCGGATGCGATTCTGCTGGACCTGATGATGGAGTCGGTCGATGCGGGCAGTAAAGTTTCCACCCAGTTGAAAGAAGCCGCTTTTACTGCTCCGATCTTCTTGTTGAGCTCCGTGGGTGATGCGGTCCGCTATAACCTGGATGCTAAAGAGCTCGGGCTGGCTGGCATCTTCCAGAAGCCGATCGATCACAACGTTCTGCTGACTACCCTTAAAACGAAATTAAAAGTATAATAAAAAGCGGCGGCTGATGCCGGCCCCGTCTAATGGGAGCGGGCGCTTTCCTTCTCTGATATCAATCTGCTTTCCAGCTCTCGAATCCGCTTTGAAATGAGATTGATCTGAAACTCAATGGAGTTCAGGACCCAGAACTGGAAATGGTCCACCTTGGACTGTTTGTGGATCATCCAGACGATCTTCAGGGATACCAGGAGCACGGCCAGCTCCATCGATATGACCGGAAGAAGACCCAGAAAAGAGAGGTCAAAAAACTCCCGCAATAATTCAAGAGCGAACAGCGATACGACCAGGGTCAGAAATACGATATTAATTAACCGGTCCTGTTTCTTCGAGGTCTGTCCCCCGATTTGCCCGATTATTTTCCGGACCCGGTCTTTCTCGCTCTTATAATGTTCCAGCTCCTGACGCATAATTTCGGTTTCATCCATGGCCTACAGGGTATTATCAAGGCCGGGGAAAGTCAAGCTTTAGCCTTTATAGACTAATAGGCCATAGCGCTGTAAAATTAACGAGATCATAAGGAGAGGACCATGAAGACAAGAATCAAATATGCGGGCCTTTTTATCGCCTTTCTTTTATTCCTGTCTGCCTGCGTCTATGGACCGGAATCGCTAAGGCAGGCGGAAGAGGAAATTCTTCCGCTGGACCCAAAGGTTACCGTGGGCACCCTGGACAATGGGCTTACCTACTACATAAGGGAGAACTCCTGGCCGGCAGGGCGGGCGGAGTTGAGGCTGGTCATAAATGCGGGCTCAGTGCTGGAAGATGAGGACCAACAGGGACTGGCTCATTTTGTGGAGCATATGGCCTTTAACGGGACCCGCAATCTTAAAAAGGAGGATATCGTCGATTTCCTGGAATCACTGGGCATGCGGTACGGGCCGGAATTGAATGCCTCTACCGACTATGATGAAACTATTTATAAGCTCCAGGTTCCTACGGCGGATAGTGACATTCTGGAAAAAGCAGTCCGGATTCTTGAGGAATGGGCCTGGGCCATAAGCTTTGAAGAGGCGGAGATTGACAAAGAAAGGCCGGTGATTATTGAGGAATGGCGGTTGGGAAGGGGAGCGGCGGCCAGGATGCGGGACAGGCAGCTTCCCGTTCTATACCGGGGTTCGCGCTATGCGGAGCGCCGTCCGATCGGAAAACTTGAGATAATAGAAAATAGCAGTTCGGAGCAGCTCCGCAGGTTCTACCGGGACTGGTACCGCCCGGATTTAATGGCCGTAATCGCCGTGGGCGATTTCGACGGCCTCCAGATGGAAGAGCTGATTCGCAGGCGTTTTTCCGCCCTGAAATCCTCTTCGCCGGCCCGGGAGCGGCCGGCCTACCCGGTACCCGATCATGAGGAGACCCTCTTTGCCCTGGCCTCGGACCCGGAAGCGACCACGACCCTGGTAAGTATTTTCAAGAAACAGGATGTTATACCGGTACGCATCGTCTCAGGCTACCGGAAAGATATGTTCGATTACCTTTACCACGGGATACTCAATGAGCGGCTGGAGGAACTGGCCAAAAAGCCGGACCCTCCTTTTCTTACAGGCTTCTCCGGGAAAGGGAAGGGTGTCCGGACCAAGGAGCTTTATGTCCTGGGCGCCAGGGTAGAAGACGGGCGGATAATGACCGGGCTTGAAGCGCTCCTGATCGAGGCGGAGAGGGTAAGAAGGCACGGCTTCACCGCGACCGAGCTGGAGCGCCAGAAGGAGCGGATTCTCAAATGGATGGAGCACGCCTATAATGAGCGGGAAAACATGGAATCCCTGAACCTGGCCGAGGAGTATATCAGGAATTTTTTACAGGAAGAGCCGATTCCCGGAATCGAATACGAATATGAGCTTTTCAAAAAGTATATGCCCGGGATAACGCTCGAAGAGATCAACGAGGAGGCGGCGCGCTGGTTGAGCCCGGAGAACAGGGTAATAATGGTTAACGCGCCGGAAAAAGAAGGGCTCAGCCTGCCTTCCGAAGAAGAGCTTCTCGCCATTTTCCAAAGAGTCCGGGATAAAGAAATAGAGGCTTTTGAAGATAAGGTGCCGGATAAGCCGTTGATTACCGGGGTCCTGGCAGGAGCGGAGATCAGCGGGCGGAAAGTCATGGCTGAGCTCGGCGTAACGGAGCTTGAGCTTTCCAATGGGGTGAGGGTGGTGCTAAAGCCCACGGATTTTAAGAGAGACCAGGTGGTCTTTGCCGCTTTCAGCCCCGGAGGTCACTCTCTGGTAAAGGATGAGGATTATATTGCCGCGGCCACGGCGGCCTCCCTGGTCAGCGAAGGCGGGGTCGGAGAATTCAATGCCATCGAGCTGGAAAAAAAGTTAGCCGGTAAAGTTGTGGAGGTCTCACCCTGGATCGGCGAGCTGTACGAGGGAATCCGGGGCAAGGCGACTCCTTCCGACCTGGAGACGATGTTTCAATTGATTTACCTCTATTTCGATTCTCCCCGCAGGGATGAGCAGGCCTTTTCCGCCTACCGGGCTCGCCTGGCCGCTTCCCTGGAAAACCGCCTTGCCTCTCCTGAGGCAGTGTTTTGGGACACCGTGCAGACGATCATCACCCGAAATCATCCTCGCGCCCGCCCCTGGAACACGGAGGTCCTGGCCGAGATGGACCTGGATGCCTCCTATTCAATTTACCGGGACCGCTTTGCCGATGCGGGGGATTTTACCTTTTTCCTGGTGGGAAATTTCGTTCCGGATGAGATAGAACCCTTCATAAAGACGTACCTGGGCAGTCTACCCTCCCGGGGCCGGGTGGAAACCTGGCGGGACACGGGGATCGATCCGCCAGGGGGGATCATCGAGGAGACGGTCAGGAAGGGATTGGAGCCGAAGAGCAGGGTGCAGATCATCTTCAGCGGGGAGGCTTCCTGGTCTCCTCAGGCAAGATTTAACCTGCAGGCCCTGGCGGAGGTGCTGGATATAGAGCTCAGGAAGGTGGTGCGCGAAGATGCAGGCGGCACCTACGGCGTGGGGAGTGAGGCGGTGCTTTCACATTACCCGGATGAGGAATACCATGTCTACCTGGGATTCGGCTGCGCGCCGGAAAAGGTCGAAGAGCTCAGTGAGTTGGTATTCAAGAAGATAAGACAGCTTCAGTCCGGGACGGTACCCGAAGAGACTGTGGCCAAAGTAAAGGAGATCTTTAAGCGTGAGCATGAAAAAGAGCTTAAGGAAAATGTATTCTGGCTTCAGACCCTGCAGTTTCACTATGCCCATCACCTGGATCCACTCGATATATTGAAATACGATGAGCTTATCGAAGCCCTGGATACCCGGACCATAAAGACCACGGCTCAAGAATTTCTGAATATGAATAATTACGTGCGGGTGCTTCTTTATCCCGAAGAGCGGTGATCTTCAAAATAAAAAGCTCCCCTTTCGGGGAGCTTTTTGTGATCGCCTGCTTGAGTGTGGTGTTATTTCTTTTTGACTTCGATCAGCTTCGGCTGGGCTTTGGGAACCTTCGGCAGAGTCACGGTGAGCAGTCCGTTCTTGAACCCGGCAGAGATTTTCTCTCTGTCCACTTCCCGGGGCAGGACGAAGGAGCGGGCGAACTCGCTGTGCCTTCTTTCCCGCATCAAATACCCATCCTTGCTTTCCTCTTTCTCTTCCTCTTGCCTGGAAGAAATGGTGAGGAGGTTCTCTTCCACCTTGAGCTCCACATCCTTTTCGCTGAGACCGGAAATCTCGACTTCCATCAGGTATTCCTGATCGTTTTCCCGAATGTCCACCGCCGGTTTGGCCGTTTTCCAAACGGGTGTGTCGTCAAAGAATCGGTTCAGCAATCCGTCCCAGTCCAGCAGGTCCGCCGGCCTGGAATATTTAATAACTCCTCTCATTTTTTGTACCTCCTTGAAGTTTTTTATTCTATACATAATAAAGCAAAAAACGTGCCAAACTCATTATAATCAATTAATTTATTATATTATAAGGAAATAATAAACGGCACTAAAAATATTAAGTAGGAAGAAAGGAGGCTTATTGTATCATTTTAACCCAGTGTGTCAAAAAAGCCATCTAGATGGGTTATTTTGATACATTCAGCCCGGTAGATGGTGTTATCGGCATTCATCGAATGCCCTCGGCTACCAGGTCGCCGATCTCCGAGGTCGAGTAGCCCATCTTGCCGGCGGACATGCTTTTCAATTTAGCGATCGTCCTTTTAACCGCTTCCTCCAGGGCGGAAGCGGCCCGGTCTTCGCCGAGATTTTCCAGCATCATCTGGGCCGCCAGAATCGCGGCCAGCGGGTTGATGATGTTCTTTCCGGCATATTTGGGAGCGGACCCCCCGATCGGCTCGAACATGGAAACTCCCCGGGGATTTATGTTTGCCCCGGCCGCGACGCCCATCCCTCCCTGGATCATGGCGCCCAGGTCGGTGATAATGTCGCCGAACATGTTGCAGGTAACGATCACGTCGAAGAGCTCGGGATTCTTGACCATCCACATGGTTATGGCATCCACATGGGCGTATTCAGGCTCGATGTCCGGGTATTCTTCGGCTGTTTCGTTGAAGGCTCTCATCCAGAGATCGTGGGCATAGGTCAGGACATTGGTCTTGGCACAGAGGGTCAGCTTCTTGCGCTTGTTTCGCTTCCGGGCATATTCGAAGGCGTAGCGAATGCACCGCTCAACTCCTCTGCGGGTATTGATCATTTCCTGGACGGCCACCTCATCGGGAGTTCCCTTTTTCAGAAATCCCCCGATTCCGGTGTACAGTCCTTCCGTATTCTCCCGTACTACCACAAAATCTATGTCTTCCGGACCTTTGCGGGCCAGGGGCGTTTCCACGTTGGGATAAAGCTTGATCGGCCGCAGGTTGATATACTGGTCAAGCTCGAAGCGGAGCTTAAGGAGGATTCCTTTTTCCAGGATACCGGGTTTCACCTCCGGATGGCCGATTGCTCCCAGGTAGATGGCGGAAAAGCCATTCAGCTCCCTAACGGCGCCTTCCGGAAGAACCTCGCCGGTTTTAAGGTAGCATTCGCCGCCGAAATCGAACTCTTTAAAGTCGAAACCGATTTTAAAGCGCTCTGAGACTCGTTTAAGGACTTTGAGACCTTCCCCAATCACTTCGGGCCCGGTACCGTCGCCTGGAATCACGGCTATTTTGTGGCTCCCCATCGCTTCCCCCTCTCGAGCTCCTACGGATCTGCAGTTACCTGAGCATATCCGTAGGAGCTCCGGATGTCAATTCTGGTGATTAAAGTGAGGAAAATCATTATATTGATTGATAGATTTAAAACAGGAGAAAGAAATATGGGAATATTTAAAGCTTACGATATCAGGGGAATTTACGGCCGGGAGTTGGATACCCGCCTGGCCTATAAGCTAGGCCGGGCCCTGTCGCGGTTTTTAAAGAAAAACACTTTTCTGGTCGGGCACGACGCCCGGGAGCATTCGAATGAGCTGTACCAGGCCCTTATTCGCGGCCTGGTCGATGAAGGAAAGAAGGTGACCGGAATCGGCCTGGCGAGCACTCCTCAACTTCACTTCTATCAGATCCGGGAGGGATTTGAAGGAGCGGTCATGGTCACCGCTTCCCATAATCCACCGGAATACCACGGCTTCAAGATCTATGACGGCAGGGGGGGATCGATAAGCTACACTAAGGGGCTCGATAAGATCGAGCGCCTCCTCCCGTCGCTAAAGGATGAGCCCCCTGTAGGCGGGGGTTCTTTTTGCGAAGCGGACAAGATCGATGAGTATATTGATTTTGTGGCCGAGCCGCTTACGGCGCTTAAGGGCGAAAGACTGCCTTTCAAGGTGGTTATTGACCCGGGAAACGGCTCTTCCGGCCGGGTTTTTCGAAAACTTTCCGAAAAGCTGGGCCTGGATTCGATCATCATCAACGAACGGCCGGACGGCGGGTTCCCGAATCGCAGCCCAAACCCGTTAAAGGAGGAAAGCAGGAAAATGGCGATCGCCAGGGTCCGGGAGATGGGTGCAGACTTCGGCGCCCTACTGGATGGGGACGGCGACCGTATTCTTTTTGTGGACGAGCTGGGAAAGGGAATTGAGAACTATTACCTGGCCTGCCTCATCGCCGAGGAAATTCTTCCCGGGGAGCCCGGGGCGGCCATTGTTTACGATCTCATCTCCTCCAGAACATTGCCTGAACGGATTCGGGAGTTAGGTGGGAAGCCCGTTGTTTCCCGGGTAGGATACACCTTTATTTACGACAAAATGGTGGCCAACCGCGCCATTTTCGGAAGCGAGACTTCCGGACATGTATATTTTAAGGTGACGGATGAGTTTTATACCGAATCGGCCGCCTATGCCCTGGTGATACTCCTGAGGCTATTACAGAAGAGAGGCAAAAAGCTTTCCGAGCTGGCTGCGCCTCTTAAAACTCGCTACTTTCAACCCCCTGAGATCAACATCGAGGTAGACAACAAAGACCGGGTCCTTAAAGAGGCGGAAAGCCGTTTTTCCGGGGCGAAAATCAGCAAGCTCGACGGTATAAGCGTGGAGCTTCCCGATTACTGGTTCAATGTCCGCCCCAGCAATACGGAGCCCCTTATCCGGCTCCGCCTGGAAGCAAAAAATCGAGATGTGGCAGAAGCGCGGGCCTGTGAGATCAAGGCCTTATTAGAGTCCTGGGACAAAAGTTAAAAGCAAACCTTAACCTTTTTATGGCAGACCTTTTCTTCAGAGAATATCTAGACAGGTTTAACAAGAGCGGCTCTTACTCTTGTAGTTGCGGGGCCGAGCACAGGATTGAGACAAAGCAGGTCCTTCTGGGTGAGAATGTTTTTGGTCGAGTACCCGAGCTGATTTATGATTTTTTCGGTTCTAACCCTCGTTTGTGGATATTAAGCGACGGGAACACCGAAGAAGCCGCTGCTTCCACCCTCAAGAAGATTCTAAGCAGATTTAAATTAGAGGAGGCGGTCTTACGTGCCGCTCCTAAGCCAGTGGCTAGTTTTGAGACAGCCGACCGGCTATGTGCAGAAGTGAAAGAGTGCCGTCCGGATCTCATCCTGGCCGTAGGAGGCGGAACTATCAGCGATTTGGCTAAAAAAGTTTCTTTTGAATCCAAAATTCCTAACTGGTGTGCGGTGACCTCACCTTCGGTTGACGCTTACAGTTCGCGAACAGCCACGTTGTGGGCACAATTCTATCATAAACCAGTTATCTCAGCGCCGGCCGATTTGATTATTTGCGATCTTGAGGTTCTCAAGGCAGCACCGGAGGAGTTATTCCTTTCGGGGCTGGGCGATCTTCTGGGTAAATATACAGCATTCCTGGACTGGCACCTTTCTGCCCTTATTACCGGTGAGTTTATTTGCCCCGAGGCTGCGGACTATTCCCTGAACTCTGCCAGAAGAGCACTTCTTGCGGCAGAAACGGTAAGATCCCCTGTTGATCGAAAATTGGCGACTGAGTATTTAATCGATGCTCTACTCACCTCGGGGTTTATCATGCAGGGTATCGGCAATTCACGATCCGCGGCTTCATCTGAGCACACCCTGGCCCATTACTGGGAAATTTCAGGCGTTATGAAGAGTCGCGGCCTTGATCTTCATGGAATCCTGGTTGGAGCTGCAGGCAAGATAATTTTAAATATCTATAAAAGTTTTTACGAATCTCTTCATGACTTCAGGCTTGATATCCCGGCGAGATTAAAGGCATTCAAAGAAAGGGTTCCATGGGAGAAAACACTCGAGCCGGCTCTACTGCCATTTAAAGAAGGGATGCTTCAGGAAATGGCGGGAGAAAATACAACTTCAGAAATATTTGAAAACCATCTAATCTGTTTTCTGAAATATAGAAGCAAAATAGAGAAGTTATCCTCAGACACCCTGGAAGAGCTTGAAAAAGCCGTTGAAATTCTTACCGACATTAATTTCCCCTTTCCCTTTAAACATTTTGGAACAGGATTAAGCCGGGCCTTCTTTCCTTTCAGTTATATCCGACTTTTAAGAAAAAGATACAGCACTTTCAATTTAGTGAATGAGCTGGGGGAGGAGGAGATTCTAAATAATTACCAGGAGTTCATTTGAGAGATACAGCGGAAGAGCATGAATCGCTCCCGGTATAAAAGATTTCAAACAGTATAGAGGGTAAGCCTTAAGCCGGTGATGATGTCGGCGTATTCTTCCGATATCCCGGTATCGGTGATCACTATATCGAAATCATCCAGGTCTGCGAAATAGGTGGGCCTGATCCTGCCGAATTTTGAGGAATCTACCAGGAGGACCTTGATGAGGCTGGAGTTGAGGGCCGCTTTTTTCGTTTCCGTCTCGTAGTGATTGGAACAGGTAACCCCCAGACGATGGTTTACGCCGCCGGCGGAAATAAAGGCCTTGTTGGCCCGGATGCGCTTGATGAGCTCCACACCTTCCGGGCTTTCGAACATCATGGTATTGTCGTGATAGTATCCTCCTGCAAAGATCAGCCGGCAGTCATTTTTCCGCTGTACTTCTAAAAGGGCATTCAGGGTGTAACACATTATCGTGATGGGGATGTTGTCTGGGATGGCTTTGGCCAGGTACTCGGTCGTGGAGCCGGCATCGATAATGATGATGTCGTCCGGCTCCAGGAGGGTGGCCGCCTTTCGGCCGATGCGGATCTTTTCGGCGGTCCGCCGGCTTTCCTCGGCGGAGAGGGAATACTTGCCCTCATTTTTCTCTATGATGCTGTTGGGATTGAAAACAGCCCCGCCGTGAATGAGCTTTACGATATTGTCGCCGGCCAGGAGGCGCAAATCCCTGCGCACGGTCATTTCCGAAACGGAAAGCATAGCGGCCAGCTCCCGGATGGTGGCCGCATTATTGATTTTCAAGGCGTTAATGATCTTGCTTATTCTTGCTCTCTGTTTGCCCATAAATATTTTTTTTGTTGACAGAAACGCGTTAATGTTTTAGAATTATAACGAAAAATGTTAAAATTGCAACATTTTATTTATTTATAACATTTATTTGTGCAGAAAAGAAAGAAAAGGCAGGAGGAATTATGGCTGATGTATATTCGGACGCACTGGGAATGATCGAATGCCGGGGTTTTACCGCCATGGTGGAAGCCTCGGATGCTATGGTCAAGGCGGCCCGGGTGGAGCTGACCGGGTACGAGAAGACCGGGGGCGGTTATGTGACTGCGATTGTGCGCGGCGATGTAGCTGCGGTCCGGGCTGCTCTGGATGCGGGCGGCCGGGCGGCGGAACGGGTGGGCGAGGTGATCTCGGTCCACGTGATCCCGAGGCCGCATGGGAATGTGGACGAGGTCCTGCCCCTGGTTAGGGGACCGAAGAAAGGCTGACCGTTATGATAGTTCTAAGGACCTACAGCTTTATTGATTCCCTGCAGTATCAAATGGCCTCCTACCTGGCCACGGTTTCCAAAGGCTATTTCCCGGTGGCAGACCAGGCCTGTATGATAGTGGAGATTTCCCCGGGAATCGAAATAAACCGGTTCACCGATGTCGCTCTGAAGGCCACCAATGTCACTCCGGGGATCCAGATCGTGGAGAGACTTTTCGGGATGCTGGAAGTGCATTCCGACAGCCAGGCCGATGCCCGCCAGGCCGGCGCGGCCATTCTCAGGGAGTTGGGCTTGACCGAGGAAGACCGGATGAGGCCTAAGATTCTGACCAGCCAGCTCATCAAGAACATAGACGACCACCATGCCCAACTGATAAATAAGATTCGCTATGGGAACATGGTCTTAAAGGGGAATACCCTCTATGTGCTGGAGATCGAGCCGGCCGGCTACGCCTATTATGCCGCCAATGAGGCGGAAAAGGCTTCCCATATCAATATCATCAATGTCACCGGTTTCGGGAGGTTCGGGCGGATCTATATCGCCGGTGATGAAGCGGAAGTCCTGGTGAGCAAGGAGATTGTGGAGGCCCGCCTGGCCGGTCTGACCGGCAAGCCGGCGGAGGGAAAGACGGAGTAGGTTTAATAAAGAAAGCAAATTCAGGAGGAAGAAAATGGCAGACATCTATATGGATGCGCTGGGAATGATCGAGTGCCGGGGTTTTACCGCCATGGTGGAAGCCTCGGATGCTATGGTCAAGGCGGCCC
>CAZERV010000009.1:38576-45082 GCA_964514815.1 uncultured Spirochaetaceae bacterium
TGCGCGGCGATGTAGCTGCGGTCCGGGCTGCTCTGGATGCGGGCGGCCGGGCGGCAGAACGGGTGGGCGAGGTGATTTCTGTCCACTTGATCCCGAGGCCGCATGCGAACGTGGATGAGGTCCTGCCCCTGGGCAAAATGCAGGTGGCTAAAGGGTCTAAGAAGGAGTAGCCGCATAAATGCTATTAGCCAGAGTAGTCGGCACGGTAGTTTCCAGCCGGAAGGAGCCAAAAATAGAGGGAATCAAGTTTTTGCTCCTGGATAAAATAAACCCGGAAACGATGCAGGGCAAGAATGATTTCGTGGTGGCCATGGACAGCGTGGGCGCGGGAACCGGCGAGATCGTATTCTACGTTTCAGGGAGCAGCTCGAGAATGACTGCCGTGACCGAGGGTAAACCGAGCGATGCCACCATTACCGCCATAGTGGACGAGATCGAGCTGAACGGTAAGGCGGTTTACCTGAAGAGCCGGATGAAACCATGATGATCGGAAAGGTTGTCGGCACCGTGGTCGGCACGAAGAGGAGCGATGAGGTTTCGGGGGCAAAGTACCTGCTGGTATCCTCCTGTACCCAGAGGGGAGAGTCTGAAGGAGATTACCTGGTGGCCTTGGATGCGCTCGGTGCCGGCAGCGGGGAAGTGGTGCTCGTATCCCAGGGCAGCTCGGCCCGCCAGACGGAAATCACCCATAAGAAGGCCATAGATGCGGTAGTAGTGGGAATCGTGGATTTGATCGAGGAGCGGGGTAAGATTGTCTTCAGGAAATGATGCGACCCGGATCGTCGAATCAGTGAGGAATATGGGAGTGGTCGGCGCGGGGGGGGCCGGTTTCCCGACCCATGTTAAGATCGCCTCGAAATGCGAGACGGTGATCGCTAATGGAGCCGAGTGTGAGCCGCTCCTTTACGGCGATAAGTATCAGCTGGAGGGGGAAGCCGCTAAAATCATAGGCGGACTCGAGCTGGCCATGAAGGCGAGCTCGGCTCGCCGCGGGATTATCGCCGTGAAGGAGAAAGAGAGCCGGCTGGTGGAGAAATTGCAGGAGGCGATTCGAGGCAGGGACGGTCTTGAGCTTTTCCGTTTGAAAAATTTCTATCCGGCCGGGGACGAGCAAGTCCTGGTCTACGAGGCTACCGGCAAAATCGTTCCGGAAGGTGGGATTCCCCCGGCGGTGGGCTGTGTCGTTCAGAATGTGGAGACCTTAAAAAACATTTATGAAGCGGTCCATAATGAGCGGCCGGTTACCAGGAGGACCCTGACCTGCACCGGAGAAGTAGCCGAGCCTTCGGTGGTCAGGGCCCATGTGGGAGCTACCTTCCGGGAGGTGATCGAGCTCTGCGGCGGCCCTCTCATCGATGAGTTCGTAGTGCTGGCGGGCGGGCCCATGATGGGGATCCTGGTCACGGACCCCGACACCCCGGTCAGCAAGCTGACCGGCGGCCTTATCGTTCTTTCGCCGGACCATGAGCTGGTTCGCGCGAAAAAAAGACCCATGGAGTTTATCATCAGGCAGAGCAGATCGGCCTGTTGTTTGTGCGCCTACTGCAGCGAGCTTTGTCCCAGGAACTTACTGGGCCATGAGCTCTATCCTCACCGGATCATGCGCCAGATAAACTTCGGTCTCGAGGTGCCGGCCGGGACGATCAAGAACGCTTTTTTATGCAGCGAATGCGGCTTATGTGAGCTCTATGCCTGCACGATGGGTCTGTCGCCGCGGAGAATCAACCAGGTACTCAAGGAGAAGCTCACCCGGGAAGGTATTAAGCCTGAATCCGGGCCGGGAGAGCTTAAAGTTCGGGAGATGCGCGGCGGCCGCCGGATTCCGATTCCCCGGCTCATTAACCGTCTCCACCTGCAGAAGTACGCGGAGCCTCAGCCGGCCCGTGGAGGGGAAACGAGTCCGGCCCAGGTTGAGCTTCTTTTGAGCCAGCATATCGGCTCGCCTTCCGTGCCGAAGGTGCAGTCCGGGGACAGGGTAAAAGAGGGAGACCTGGTCGCCGATATTCCACCGGGGCGAACGGGAGCCTGCCTGCACGCCAGCATCGGCGGCAGGGTAACTTTGGTTGATAAAGAGCGAATTATTATCGCCGGTTAGGATACCTGGAGGATTTTACGGTTATAGGCGTATTGGAGTTCAACAGTATCGCCATCGGAATCAAGGCATTGGACGCCATGGTCAAGGCGGCGCCGGTAAAGGTGCTGGATGCCAGGACGATTTGTCCGGGCAAATTCATGGTGATCGTAACCGGGGATGTCGCTTCGGTGGATGCCTCTCTCACGGGCGGGAAAGAGGCTGGTGAGGGTTATCTGGTGGATGAGCTTTTTATTCCCAACCTGAATAAGCAGATCATTCCCGCCATTGTCGGAGCGGTGGAATGTCCTGTCTGGGATGCCCTGGGGATAATAGAGTCCTTTTCCGTGACGGCCAGCGTTGAGGCGGGCGATATCGCGGCCAAGGAGGCCGATGTCTTGATTCCCGAGATCCGGCTCGCCGTCGGCCTGGGCGGCAAGTCCTATATGAAGATGATCGGCAGCATCGAAGCGGTGGAAGCCGCGATGCGGGCCGGGGTAAGGCAGGTAAAAGCCAGGGGGTTATTATGCCGGGATGTCATTATTCCGCATCCTCACCCCGACATCAAACCGTTTTTTATGTAAGAGGCGCCTGGGGGTTATGATCATGGAAGTAACGGAAGATAGTATAAGAGCCTTAGTCGAGCAGGTCGTTGAAAACCTGGATTTAAGCAGTCTCAAGCTTGGGGAGGGCGTTCCCGGGCGGGCCGGAGTTTTTGATGACCTAAACAGTGCGGTAGAGGCGGCAGGGCGGGCGCATCAGGCCTTGATGATTACCACCCTGGAGAAGCGGAGAGATATGATTCAGGCCATGCGGGATGCGGTCTGCCAAAACCTGGAAGCCATGTCCAAAATGGCGGTGGAAGAGACCGGCATGGGGCGCTGGCCGGATAAGGTGCTCAAGAGCCGGCTGGCCGCTCTTAAGACGCCGGGGGTGGAAGACCTGGAGCCTGTTTCCTATACGGATGACCACGGCCTGACCCTGGTGGAAAGAGCTCCCTACGGAGTCATAGGGGCGATTACCCCCTCCACGAATCCCACGGAAACGATTATCAACAATTCCATAGGCATGATCTCCGGCGGAAACTCGGTGGTCTTCAACCCCCATCCGGCGGCGGGCAGGGTCTCCTGTTTCACCGTTTCCCTCTTGAATGAGGCCATCGTGAAAGCGGGCGGACCGGATAACCTCATCTGCACGGTGGTAAATCCTACCATAGAATCGGCCCAGGGCCTGATGAAGCATCCCAGGATCGCCATGCTGGTCGTTACCGGCGGTCCGGCGGTAGTTAAAGTTGCCCTTAAGAGCACCAAGAAGGTAATCGCGGCCGGGCCCGGAAATCCGCCCTGCGTCGTGGACGAAACCGCCGATCTCGTAAAAGCCGGGCGGGATATCGTGAACGGCTGCGGGATCGACAACAATATTATCTGTATCTGTGAGAAGGAGATCATAGTGGTCTCCTCGGTGGCGGCCCGGCTAAAGGCGGAGCTGAAGCGGAACGGCGCTTTCGAGCTGAACCGGGAGCAGACCGGGCAGATTACCAGGCTGGTAATAGCCGATCCCGGGGGTCCCGGCCATGAAGGGATGGCCAATAAAAAATTTGTCGGTAAAGACGCGAAAGTAATCGCCCAGGCGATCGGGCTGGAAGTCCCGGACAGCACCCGGATACTGCTCTGCGAAACCGAAAGGGACCATCCCCTGGTCTGGACCGAACAGTTGATGCCGGTGATTCCACTGGTCAGGGTAGACAATGTGGATGAGGCCATCGAGTTAGCCGTCCTCTGCGAGCACGGCTTTCGGCATACCGCAACCATGCACTCGATGAATATAGACAAGCTGTCCAAAATGGCCAGGGTAATGAACTGCTCTCTCTTTGTGAAGAACGGCTCGGCCTACAACGGCCTGGCCTATGGAGGCGCCGGGTTCACATCTTTCACGATCGCCAGTCCCACCGGCGAAGGTTTTACCAGGGCGCGCACCTTTACCAGGGAAAGGCGCTGCGCGCTGATCGATTATTTTCGAATCGTTTAGCGGGAGGGAAGAGGATGAAGCTGGGCAGGGTAATCGGCAGCGTGGTTTGCACCCAAAAGGAGATTTCTTTTGAGGGGGTGAAGCTCCTCCTTCTCCAGCCGGTAGATGAGGACCTGGAAGATAGCGGAGACCCGCTCGTGGCCTGCGATACGGTCCAGGCCGGAGTCGGAGATGTGGTCATCTGGGAGGGAGGCCGGGAGGCGGCCCTGGGGCTGGAGAACTGGTTCAATCCATCGGATGCCACCATCATGGGGATAGTCGACCGGGTGAATAAAGGAGATTAGGATGACGCTGGGCAGGGTGATAGGCAACGTAGTCTCCACGGTAAAGCACAGGGTTCTTGAGGGTTATAAGATTCTGATCGTGCAGCCCGTCGATGCGGAAGGAAGGCCGGCCGGAAAAACGCTGCTTGCCCTGGATACGGTCCAGGCCGGCGAGGGAGATACCGTCTTAGTCAATGATGAGGGAAACTCGGCGCGCCTCATCATCGGCGACCCCATGGCGCCGGTTAGAACCCTGGTCGTCGGGATCGTCGATGAAGTGAGCCGGGAAGAATAATCGGAGAGAGAGGTAAAGCTATGGCAGGAACCGATATCGAGAAGGTTATCCGGGATGTGGTCAGCGGGATCAGGTCTATGGACCGGCAGAATACACCGGAAGAGAATGAAGTCGAGCGTGGAAATAAGCAGGATAACGTGCTTCGGGTGGCGATCGGATCGGATCATGGCGGTTTTAAGGCCAAGGAAATATTGAACAATTATCTGAAAACCCTGGGCTACCGGGTCGCCGATGTGGGCACCGACAGCACGGAAAGCGTCGATTACCCTGATTTTGCCCTTAAAGTGGCTAAAAAAGTAGCCGGCGGGGAGTGCGAGCGGGGAATCATGATCGACGGCGCCGGGATCGGCTCCTCCATGGTCTGCAATAAGGTGAAAGGAATACGCGCGGCCCTCTGCTACAACATCAAGACCGTTACCAACAGCCGGGAGCACAATAATGCCAATATCCTGACCCTGGGCGGGCCGCTTCATTCCCCGGATGAGGTGTGTGAAATGGCCAGAGTCTGGCTTGAGACCCGGTTCGCCGGGGGAAGGCACTGGGCCAGGATCAATAAGATGATGGCGGTGGAGCGGGATCGCTAAAGGATGATGGCTATGGACCGGAATGAGCTAATTGATAGAATAACCAAAGAAGTCCTGGCGAGACTTAAAAGTGGCGCAGACAACTCTGATGGGGAGAAAACGACTCCTGCAAGCTCTCAGGTGTATGCCCCGGCGGCGGCCGGCGCACCGGAAAATACATCGGGGGCCGCTTCTGCGGCCAGGGCGCTGCTGCCTGCCGAGGTGGCGCCTTATATCGACCATACCCTGCTTAAGCCGGATGCCACCCGGGCCCAGATCGACAAGCTCTGTGAAGAGGCGGCGAAATATCATTTTTGCTCAGTCTGCGTGAATACCACCTGGGTGGACTACTGCGCCAGGAAACTGCGCGGCACGGGCGTGAAAGTCTGCACCGTGGTCGGCTTTCCCCTGGGCGCCATGGACGGCCGCAGCAAGGGGTTTGAAGCCCGCCACGCCATAGAGGAGGGCGCCGCAGAAATCGACATGGTGATAAATGTCGGCGCCTTGAAATCCGGGGACCTGAAGAGAGTCGAGGAGGACATCCGCTGGGTCTTGAGGGCCTGCCGGCCTGCGATCGTGACCAAGGTGATAATCGAGACCGCTCTTTTAACCGATGAGGAGAAGGTAATGGCTTGCCAGGTTGCCAAAAAAGCGGGCGTGGATTTTGTCAAGACCTCCACCGGTTTTGCCAGGGCCGGGGCGACTCCCGAAGACGTGGCCTTGATGAGGCGCACCGTGGGCCCCAAAATGGGAGTGAAGGCCGCCGGAGGCGTTCGCAGCCTTGAGGACGCCAGGAAGATGATCGAAGCAGGCGCCACCCGGCTCGGCACCAGCTCAGGGGTGGCCATTGTAACCGGCGGGGAAAGCAAGACGAGATACTGAAAAAAGCCGTGCAGTCCCTTGACTTTTTTCACCGTCACTTTTAACGTGTCAGCCATGCGCATACGATACAATTCTCCGGTTATCCTGACCCTTACCCTGATTGCAGCCGTAATCCTGGTTCTCGATCAGTTTTCAGGCTCCGCCCTGACCCAGCAGTTTTTTATCTCCTACCCAACCTTCAAGGGGGGAGAATTCTTGAGCTACCTGCGCCTGTTTACCCATGTGATCGGCCATAGGGACTGGCTGCATCTGATTAGCAACTTCTCCTTTATTCTCTTAATAGGGCCGATCCTGGAGGAGAAATACCGCCCCGGGGCGATGCTGTTGATGATCCTGGTCACCGCCCTGATAACCGGCATTTTAAACGTCGTCTTTTTTTCGACCGGCCTGATGGGCGCCAGCGG
>CAZERV010000010.1:0-16190 GCA_964514815.1 uncultured Spirochaetaceae bacterium
CTGAAGAAAAAGATAGAATCTTTGACCAGGGATTCCACCAACTCGAACAAACCACGAGGAAGATAGTGGTAGGCACCATTCAGAATAGGCTTGAAGATACCTCAGAGATACTGGAACCCGTCTATAATGAACTTGAAGGAGAGCTGGGCAAACAAAGGGTGGTAAATATTGATGAAAGTGGTTTCCCCCATAACAAAACCTTAGCCTGGATTTGGGGATTTATCACCCAAACATTTGCTTTTTTCACGATACAGGCTTCTCGGGGTTCAAGAGTTCTCAAGGCAGTATTGGGAGAGTTTTTCGATGGCATTATCATTTGCGATAGGTATTCAGCCTATATCAAGTATCAGAAAGACCGCATCAAGGGTCTGCTTCAATTCTGTTGGGCGCACATCATAAGAGAGGTCAAGGCGATGAAACATGAGTTTGCTTATGGCTCTGATGAACTGTTTTCTACTGTGTTTCGCCGGTATATCGGTGTGATTTTTCGCCTATTGATCGGGAAAAACTCATCGAGCTGACTCAACCTCTTATCCAAGAAATGAGGAGTTTTTTGGAGAGGCAATTCATGCATATCGTCATAACCTGAAATTTGGAGTACAGAAGTAGAAGATCATTTCTGGGCAGAAATCATATTTGAGAATGGAGTATCGGCACTGATTGAGGCATCAAATAACCACAGGTTACCACAGCCGAGATGGTATGTTATTGGTAGCGGAAGAAGTCCTTCGAACTATGCAATTATATAGAAGGCTTGTACGAGAATCGGATGCTAGCGGAGGACCTGTCGTGTTCTAAATTTAGTAATAGAAACAACTAACGGATATGTATCTGCCATTACCAACGGTCTGCGTTACAACTATGCCTTGATTGTACCGGTCGCCGAGAATCTCTGTGCCTGCATGTTTCCAGATACCTTCAATATGTATATATAGAGGGATAGGGGCCAAGCATCGAGATTTGTCGGGCAGCAACCACTATATTGAGCGGAAGAAAAATACACTCGTCAGGATCAATCATTTAATTTAACGTGGTCTACAAGTCTGAATGTCAAGTGAATTCCCCAGGTATGTGGTAAACTTCATCCGCCCGCTGATCTCGGGCCGGTAGGTCCTTACAGAGAAAAACATCTGTGATAAATAATTTAAGCAAAGGACCGTTGAGTCAGCGATGAGCGAACGCAGAGCTCTGTTTACAGATTCAGAATCCGGAAAATGAACTTTGATGTCAGGATCGAGCATTATAGCGCCGTCTTCTTGCGTGAAGTACTGCGTTTTCTGAGGTTTCGCTTTGATTTACCTTCATCCCATTCAAATTTAAGTGCTTTGGTATGCAATGATTTATTATTTCCATAAAACATGTTACAATATCATACTTCGGGCGCCATTGTACTTACCAACTCTTTAGGAGAGACCCGGTCAGATAACCATGAAGATAAGGATCAAGATCTTCTTTATTACCGGTGTGGTTTTCTTAAGCCTCGTAATAGTATCCGGCCTCTCTGTCTGGACCATAAACGAAATTTCCCAACTCAAAACTACCGTCACTGACGGAGTAAATCTGATTGCCGATAGCAGAAACATCCACGGCCTCATGAAAGACCTGGTCTTTGATATCTTCACTCCCCAGACTTACAGGCTTCTTAAGGACCTCATTTATACCCCGCGCTTCAACACGACACTCAAGAATTTCAACGAGGCGGTTGAAAAATTTAAAGACTCTTTTACAGCTTTTATAGAATCACCCCGGGTCATGAGCCTGCTAAGGGATGATGAGCTTAAGGATGAATACGATGTGGCGAAAACAATGAGCGGAAAGGCATTCTTAAAAATAGAGGCTTTTAAGAGGAGCCTCGATCAACTTGAAAGGGAAGGTCTCCTGGGCGGGGATAGCGTATATATACATATACAAACCGATCAGGATGAATCTCTCATTAAATTCTTCGATGAGGTGAGGACCACCTCATACTACTTCACTAACAATTTTGAAAGCTTTTTGAGCCATTTTGTCAATTCTCTCCAGGAGGAAAGCGCCATCATACATAGACAGATCCTGGCGGCCTTCTGGGTGTTTACCGCGTGTATCGGTCTCTTCACCGTGGTCCTTTCTCTTACCTTTGCGTACAGAATCGCGGTCAGGATAAAGACAGTCGAGAAGGTAGTCAGGAAAATATCCAGGGGGGATTTCACAGCCCAGTTGAATATCTCTACCAGGGATGAATTCGGCGCCCTCTCGGATAATTTCAACATCTTTATAAAAGATCTAAAGAGTAATGTAGATTCCGTTCTTAATTTGATGCGGGACCTGGGGTATGCTATCACGGACCGGCCGGACCTCTCCGAAATCCTCAGGCTCATTGTTGAATCGGCGGTCAAAGATACAAATGCCGACGGTACAGCCATTCTGACGGTGAATGAATATAATGATGTTTTGCTGGTCAAAACAACGGTAGGCATTTTCCCGGTTTCTTCGCTCCTCCGGGAAACGCCGCCTCATAATTCAAATCTCGATTCCTTAAAAATCGACGATACAATCCTGAAGGAGGCCGTGCAAACCGGCAAACCCCTTTTTATTAAAGATGCTTCCCGGGATGGCAGAGTGAGGCAGAATGTAAGTTCTTTGCTGGCCATTCCGCTGGTAATATCGAAACGAGTCTGGGGCGTGCTGGCTAACGTAAAGGTGGGGGGAAACGGTTTTTTGACCGATCTGGATTTTACCAATCTCAGCAGTTTTGCCGATTATGCGGCCCTGACCATAGATAATTATTTCAAGTATAATGAGCTGCTTGAAAAGCGCGAAGCCGAGTACCAGGCTTTGCAGTCCCAGATCCAACCGCATTTTTTATATAATGTGCTCAATGGATTGATCGGTCTCAACAGGTTAGGCGATAAAAAGTCCCTGGAGAAGGCCATTTTTTCCCTGAAGGGCATGCTCCGCTACACATTGGAACAGGCTGATTGGGCGACGATCGCCGAGGAATTCCGGTTCCTGCAAAAGTACTGCGACCTGCAAAAGCTGCGGTTTCAGGAAAGGTTGGAAGTGGATATTCATTACCAGAGCGCAGCCGCAGATTTCAAAATTCCCAAGCTCCTTCTGCAGCCCCTGGTAGAAAATGCGATTATTCATGGAATCGAGCCCCTCGACCGGCAGGGAAAGTTGAAGGTATCGGCCCGGCTTGAGGCCCGGAACGGATCGTCCGTCCTGGGAATATATATCAGCGACAACGGAGTCGGATTCGAGCATGAGGCTAGCGAAAAAAATAAGCATATTGGACTGTCTAATGTGCGGGAAAGATTAACCATAGCGTATGGCAGCGCCTTTTTAAAAATCAATAGCAAAATAGGCGCAGGCACGCAGGTGGCTATTGAAATCTCTGGAAAAGAAGCGCAGGCATGAGAATACTCATCGCAGATGATGAAAGACTGGTTCGCTACAGCCTGAAGAGTATGCTCGAAGAGATCAAGATCCCTTTGGAAAGAATATATGTAGCCGGCAATGGGGAAGAAATGATCGAGCAGGTAGAAAGGGCCAGTCCGGATATCGCGTTCGTCGATATAAAGATGCCGAAGCTGAACGGACTGGAAGCCATAAAAGCGGCCAGGAAGCTAGCCCCGGGCACAAAATGGATCATCCTGACCAGCTATCCGTTATTCGATTACGCGAAACAAGCCATCGGTCTCGGCGCGTCCGGTTACCTGTTAAAACCGGTAAGCCCCGAGGAATTGGAGAAGACGATCAGGGAGGTTTTACAGGAGAACAAGAAGGATAATATTATTCTCAACGAAAAATTCGAAAGCAAAATCAACGCTCTCTTCCATAATACAATATCTCTACAGCAGGGGAACCTGGATTTTATTTTAAGCGCTCACTTCTCAGGCACCTTGATCGTTTTCGACAGTTATCTGGAGGAGAGATCCAGGTTGGAGCGCCAGGTTGCCTTCTGCAGCATCATAAGAAACAATATCCCTGATTTATTGACCAATGAGGTGAGAATAGCTCTTCTAATCCTGCCCAGCGGGGACCTGGCCACGATCGGCGCCTGGGCCTTCCCGGGAGAAGGAAGAGAAGAAAGGGGCGGAAAGCAGGTTATAGAAAGATATTTCAACCTGGTCAGGCGGTTTTCAGAGCGGCACACCACCGATAACCTCAGGATAACTCTGTTAAAAACCGCAGAATGTTCATCCTATGATATGCTTTATGAGCAGCTTCGGCGATTGATTGAATTATCGGGGCTAAGGTCGGTGCTGGAAACAGGGAAAATTATCACCCTGGATGAGCTGGTCCGGGAAAATGAAAAACAGGGGCTGCCCGCGCTCAGCATATGTTTAAACGGGTTGGCCGATGCGTATAGAGAAAGAAATTATTTAGCGTTTCTTAAGGCTATAGAGGCCCTGGATAAAACCCTGTCCAATTCCGCACCGGCCGCGGTTTCCGTCCAAAAAGCCATGATGCGTTTTCTTAAATATTCGCTTGACTATCAATCCGATGTCATTCCGGATGATCGCCTGTTAGACGAGCATCCGTTAATAGAAAAACTAAATTGTCTGGGTGATAAGCTGTTGGCGGCAAAACAGAAGACGGGGGTAAGCCCCGCGGATATTGTAAACCAGGTAACGGCATTTGTTGAGAATAACTATATGCATGATATCGGCCTGGCCCAGATTGCCTACAGCTTTAACATCACCCCCAATTATTTGAGCTCTCTGTTTCACAAGAAAATCGGCGCTACCTTTGTCAGGTTCCTGACCGGAATTCGCCTGTCAAAAGCTAAAGAGCTGCTCCTGGTCCCCAACGCCCGGGTTAGCCAGGTAGCCCGGCAGGTCGGTTATCACGGCACGCGGCATTTCAGCAGGCTTTTTAAGCATCATTTCGAGTGTTATCCTTCGGATTACCATAAAAAGAAGAGCCGGCCCAACTTCAGGCGGTCAAATCTGTAGAAATGAGCCCCAAGATCGTAGGTTTGGGCCATATTATGCCGGCTCCGCCCGTGTTATCATGATTAAATTGATCATCTTTACTCGTTTGACCGCCACACTTTGCGCAAGCGCCGCACCGGGATTCCCCCCTTTGGCAAATATCCAGTTGCCATTCAGCCCGATCCGCTGGTTTTGTCTGCAACCAACTCTACAAGTTGCTGGATCTCAGTAGCCGGATGATTTTGTTCGCCTGATCATTAACAAGGAAAACCTCCCGGCCGGAAAGCGGCTTCAAAAATGAGCAGCGTTCCATTCAGCGATGGCGTCGAACATAGCCACGATGTTTTCAGGACGCACATCAGCCTGAATATTGTGGACTTGTTGAAATACAAAACCTCCTCTCGTCGCAAAGAAGTCTAAATTCCTTAACACGTGCTCTCTAATCTCTTCAGGGGTATCATTCGGAAGCACTCGTTGCGTGTCACACCCTCCGCCCCAGAAGACAATTCGGTCTCCAAATTCGGCCTTTAGTCGCGCGGGTTCCATGCTTTTGCAGTTAGTTTGAACAGGGTTTACTGCGTCCAAGCCTGCATCTATCATATCGGGAAGCAAATCTACGATGCTTCCACAACAATGAAGCAAGACTTTCACTGGAGCCAATTTCTTGGCGTACTCCCATAATTGTTTGTGGCGAGGCTTGAAGAATTCCCGGAACATTTTCGGCGAGATTTGCGGACCCGTCTGCATCCCATAGTCGTCACTGAATAGAATAATATCAATGTATGGTGCAACTGCTTTCAAATACAGATCCAAATCTCGCATGTAACCGACCATCAATTTGTCAAGGAATCGGTGAACGAGATCTGGGTCAGTTGCTAACAGCATATTAAAATTGTCCATACGAAAGAGTTGTTGACCCGCTTCAAACAGTGATCCGCCAAATAGCCCAATGATGGCTCGCGACGTGGTCTCTCTGAGGCGCCTGGCGCCATCTTCCAGAAAACGCAATCTGTCTTCATTAAATGTCATCCGTCCAGGCGGGGCGGCTAACGCTGACCACATATTATAATTCTGCATTGTCTCCAGATGGTCCAGCTTGTCCTCTGGATTCTCCATCATTGGAAAATATGTTTGGTCAAAGTAAAGCATGCCTTTCTTTTGAATCGCAATCGGAGTCCCATCTGAAGCCTTAATAACCCAGTGACCATTTTCACTGACCGGATTGATCCAATTTGGTATAAAACACTCTGTACCATTGGGCAAGATCCAAGGTTTCCAGTCTGAATCGTCCTGACAAAAACCTCGTCCAAGCTCGATGCAGTCAACGTTAAATCGCTCTAAGACATCCTCCTCGATAATTGCAAGCTGCTGAGGCATGTCATATACTCTTGGCAAACACTTCGGCAATCCCAGGTAATCACGCAGACGCGCATAAGCGATTGCCATGATGCCGCTTGAGCGATGTCCCCCGAAATCGACCGGTACTCGGTCCGGTTGAATGAAATTCATGGATTGCAGGACCCGGTCTCGCGAATTCATTACTGTTCCTCCGAAATCAGTTCCAACTTTTCAAAAGCGCCTCGATATTCTCCAATGACACATCTATACAAGGTTCCTCTATAACTTCCTATCCTGCCTGACTGGATAAGGGAGATTAAGTCATGGCCCCTCTAACCCGCAACACCAACAGATGCATTATCTATCTACAATAGAGCGTTCATTCCTCAGGATAAGCGTTCACCCGTAATCAGATCGGAGATGTCATCTAAACTAACTTCTTCCTTGTTGTACGTCCCAACCTGTTTGCCGTGGCGAATAATCGTGTAGCAATCGGCCACCTGCATGACGTGGTGAATGTTGTGGGTGATAAAAATGACGGACAGGCCTTGTGCCTTGGCGTTCTGTGTATACTCCAGTACCTTGCGAGATTCTGCGACTGACAAAGCCGAGGTGGGCTCATCCAGAATGAGCAGCTTTACACCGAAATGAACAGCTCTACCGATGGCAATTGATTGGCGTTCACCACCGGAAAGTTTGCCTACTTTCTCACGTGCTGACCGTATTTTGATACCAATGTCTGCCAGCGAAACACGGGTTTGCCTGGCGATAGTTCGCATATCCAACCAGCGGACCGGGCCGAACCGACTTGTGGGTTCGCGTCCCAAAAAGAAATTGCGGCCGATGCTCATCGAATTGACCAACGCCAGATCCTGGTAAACTGTTTCAATTCCTAAGCCTCGGGCATCTTGAGGGTTTCGGATCTCGACTGAACGTCCTTCAAAATATATCTGTCCACTGGTTAGGGGGTAGACCCCTGTCAGAATCTTAATTAGAGTCGACTTACCCGCACCGTTGTCTCCAAGCAGAGCCATCACCTGTTTCGGCTTGACTTCAAAATCTACACCATCCAGCGCAGTAACTTGGTTGAACCGTTTGACGATATTCTCCATAAATAGCAAACGCGTGTCATTTCGCTTGTTGCCTGGCATAGGTTTTAAATCCTCCCTTCTCTTTCTATTATGAACGACTTCGGAGCCGCTCATTAAGAATTGCAGCGCCTATGATAGCTATACCAACGATCGCCTCAAAATTGTCGGAAGGGAAACCGCCTAAAACCACGCCGGTTCGCAACATGTTTATGAGCAAAATGCCCACTAACCCGCCAATAATACTGCCTATGCCGCCCGTCAGGAGGGCACCACCAGTGATAGCCGAGGCGATTGCTGTCAGTTCAATACCTGTACCGGTCGCCACGAAGACGGTAGAGAACTGGCTGAATGTCATGATACCGGCTAGGCCAGCCATGATTCCGGTGAGTATAAAGCAAAGGAGCTTTACCAGTTTGGTGTTTACCCCCTGCTCTAATGCCGCCTGCGGATTGCCCCCAATAGCGAAAACGTGATTACCGAAACGAGTGCGAGTCAACAAAAACTGTAAGATAAGGCCCAGGAGAATTGCCCATACAATGGTGGTTCGGAAGTTGGCTCTATTAAAGAGGTCGTTCATGACATCGAGGCGGCCGCTAAAGAAATCGTACACGGGGGACTCCTCCGTGGTTTGCAACATCATTCCACCGGAGTAAAGCCACACCGCTGCTCGATAGATCGATCGATTACCCAAGGTGACAACAAAGGAAGGTATTCTGGTCCAAATGGTGATGATGCCGTTGATGGACCCCAAAACAGCAGTGACGAACAGTGCCAATCCAATAGCAACGACCGGAGATCCGCCCTTTAGGATGATCTTTGCAAAGATGTAGCCGCCCATTGCCACAATGGCCCCAACGGAGAGATCGAACTCGCCGACAATCATCAGCAAAGTAACTCCGATGACGACAATAGCGTTGATAGAAGCCGCATTCATAAAACCGGATACGGTCCGCATCGTAGCAAACTTAGGGACAAACAACGAGAAAAGAACAAGACCAGCAGTCAAAGTTATCAGAGGCGGTATTGTGGGCGAGTCATCCAACAAACTGCGTATTTTTTTCTTATGGCTCATGGCTTTGTTTCAATCGTGGTAACACTCAATGTATCTTCTCCTGTATCATTTTTTTCAGTCCCTCTAACACGACTACCGCACCAACGACAACACAAGATGAGAAATGGGAAGAGTTGCCCCTTCCCATTCCGGTCAACTTAAAAGCTGGTGCAGATCTAACGATACGTGCCTGCGTGTGCTTCCACCAGGTCTATGTTGTTCTTGTCAGTAATTCCAGGGCCAGTGGCGGTGATTTCGGTGGGGGGGTATATGCCGTAGCGTACAATCCAGGTCAACCACTGGACAACCAGATAACCCTGTACATACGGCTGCTGGTCGGTGGCGAGAAGGGTTGTCCCATCTTTGATCCTGGCCGCAATCTCGGGGCTCAGGTCGAAAGTGGCATGGTAGAGGTCACCCGCTTTTAAGCCCGCATTGTCCATGAATGCATAGAAGGGATTGGCGCCGTTCGGTCCCAGGGTCAGCCAAAGGTCCACGTCAGGATTGGCGGTGAAGTAATCCTCCATCGTCGTGGCCGCTTCAGCAGGGTCGTTAGAAATGGCTAGCACTTCTCCCTCAAGACCGGCTTCGGCCAGGGCGTCAATAAAGCCCCGGGCGCGGGCATCCAGACCGACGTGGCCAACCGCCTGGTTGACACAGACACCACGGGTACCACCGTAGGCAGCGATCAGTTTCCGGCCAGCTATAAGACCACCCTCATATTCATCCTGGCCAATGTAGGTGAGATAGGGAATGCGCTCGTCACGTGGTCGCCAATCGGCAGCGTTGTAGGCGATGACTGGAATCCCGCTATTGATGGCCCGCAGCAGGGGTTCCTCGTACATAACGCCATCGGTCACGGTTATACCCAGGCCATCCGGATTGGCAGCCAAGGCCCTGTCGATATCCTGGGCGGTCTGTTCCGGATCAAACTTGGGTGGCGAGATGATAGTAAGATCAACGCCCAGATCCCTCGCAGCATCTTTGTTACCCTGCTCAACAACACACCAGAACGCGTCCCATGAGCAAGCCCCGTGCGACACTAAGACAATCTTCACTGGCTCACGATCGTCTACGACTTCCCTCTCGACCTCAACTTGCGATTTTGAGGTTGGACCACAGGCGCCCAAGATCAACATGGCGATGATCAACAGGCTAAGAATACGAAACATTTTCATCTGTCTTTCTCCTTTTTTCTTTTAGGTATTGGGACACGTGTTTGTGCCCAGCAATCAGTGGGCCGGTTCAAGGCGAGCCAGCCCCAAAACGTGTATTTTATAATCCATCACCTCCCTCCGACTTGAGTTTGAGTTCTCTAACTACTCTTTTTGTCGCTTCAGATAGATATTGACAATCACGGATATGATGATAATAGTGCCTACCATCCCCTGGAACAATTCATTAGTCACCCCCATCAACACCAAGCCCTGCTCCAGCATAGACAAAAGTAGTATCCCCAAGGCAGCTCCAATGATTGTACCAGATCCGCCGGCCAGCGAGACGCCACCTATCACCGCGGCGGCCACTGCAGTTAATTCCAGGCCCCCACCTATCAATTCGTTCATGGCAGATCGTTGAGCAAACAGGATTACTCCAGCAAATCCTGCCAAAAATCCCGAGAGCACAAAATTTATCAGCTTGAGCCTTTTTACATTTACGCCCTGCGACAGTGCTGCGGCTGGATTACCACCCACGGCAAAAGTCCAGTTGCCGTATCGCGTGTGCATCAACACGATCGACATCATAATAACCAGCCCGATGAACCATAGGCTTGAGACTCTGAAGTTGCCGGCGGGTTGGAATAACTGGTTAATCCGCGTGATATAGCCGTTCAAAACCGCAAACAACACTGGCTTGGTTTCCGGGGTATAGGTGGTACTTCGTGCACCGCCAAGGGCTCGGGCGAGGCCCCGGTAGGCCAATAACGTCCCTAGGGTTGCAATAAACGATGGTATCCCCGAAAAAACAACGATCAAGCCGTTGACGAGCCCTAAAAGAGCAGACACTCCTAGAGCCAACAGCATCGCCAACACCGGCGGCACGCCGGCAAGTAGACTCAGCAGAAAAACATATCCCGCCACCGCCAGGTTCGAACCGACCGATAGGTCAAATTCGCCTGATATCATCAAAAAAGCCATCCCTACGACGACGATGCCGAAAACACTGGCAAAAGTCAAGACGTTGGAGAGAGCATAGAGTGTGAGGAAGTTGGGAGCCCTGAAGGCAAAGAAGAGGAACACTAACCATAGAGTGACAAAGGCTACTATTTCCGAGGATTCCGCCAGTCTTTGGCGTAAGAGAGTAAGTTTGCCGATTGTACGTTTCTCAGAGCGTTCGACGGTTATCGTTTCCAATTTCAATTTCCTTCTTTTGCTGTTGAAGTGTTGAGCGTTAATCACTAGCGCCCAGGTGAGGAATAAACCGTGTCCGCCTATATTCGATGAGAATGCCCCTCCTGGCAAGCGATCACTTCAATCCTTTCTGATTTTGTCATTTTTATACAATATTTTCATTTATTTGTCAACAATGCCCAACGTCCCATCTTTGCGAAAAAATACTTTTTACCTTCTCTTAATCCCTTTACTGGTCTAAGATTACAATACGTTCGTCAGCATTGAGGAGGAAAGCGCTGTCATACAGAGACAGATCCTGGCGCTCTTTCGGGTATTTACCGCCTACATCGGTCTCGGCGCGTCCGGTTACCTGCTAAAACCGGTAAGCCCCGCGGATATTGTAAACCAGGTAACGGCATTTGTTGAGAATAACTATATGCATGATATCGGCCTGGCCCAGATTGCCTACAGCTTTAACATCACCCCCAATTATTTGAGCTCTCTGTTTCACAAGAAAATCGGCGCTACCTTTGTCAGGTTCCTGACCGGAATTCGCCTGTCAAAAGCTAAAGAGCTGCTCCTGGTCCCCAACGCCCGGGTTAGCCAGGTAGCCCGGCAGGTCGGTTATCACGGCACGCGGCATTTCAGCAGGCTTTTTAAGCATCATTTCGAGTGTTATCCTTCGGATTACCATAAAAAGAAGAGCCGGCCCAACTTCAGGCGGTCAAATCTGTAGAAATGAGCCCCAAGATCGTAGGTTTGGGCCATATTATACCGGTTCCACCCGTGTTATCATGATCCCAAAATCTCATAGAAAAGGAGTGAAGAAAGATGAAGAGAGCAAGAGTCATTATTTTAGCCCTTTTGATCGGGTTTTTGGTATCCGGCCTGCTGTTTGCCGGCGGCCAGCAGGAGCCTGAAAAAAAAGAGAAAATCAAGATCGCCATGGTCGTAAAAAACCTGGGGAATTCCTTCTTTGAGGCCTGCCGGGACGGCGGCCTGGAAGTGGCCGATGAGCTCGGGGGTGTTGAGCTGATCTACCAGGGGCCGAGCACGCCCACGGCGGAGGGGCAGATTGAGATTATCGACTCCCTCATCGCTCAGAAAGTGGATGCCATTGCCATTTCAGCCAATGATGTAGACGCCCTGGTCCCCATCGCCAAGAAGGCCATGAAGAACGGTATCAAGGTAATTTCCTTTGATTCCGGCGTCGCCGAGGAAGGCCGTATCCTTCACCTGGCGCCTTCGGGGGATAAGTTTATCGGCAGAAGCCAGGTCAAGATGTTGGCCGGTCTGATCGATTATAAGGGTGAAATTGCCATTTTAAGCGCCTCTTCCCAGGCCACCAATCAAAACGCCTGGATTAAATGGATGAAAAAAGAGCTCGAGAAATCCGACTACAAGGATATGAAGCTGGTTTCCGTTGTATACGGCGATGACCTTTCCGATAAGAGCTACCGGGAGGCCATGGGGTTGTTCAAATCTTATCCTAATCTGAGGGGAATTATCTCTCCGACAACGGTAGGTATTGCGGCCACCGGAAAAGCGCTGGAAGATTCGGGATTGGCTGGAAAAATCGAGCTTACCGGCCTCGGCCTGCCTTCAGAGATGAAGCAGTATATTAAAAACGGCACCTGCCGGGAAATGTCTCTCTGGAACCCGATCGATCTTGGCTATTCCGCAACCTACATCGCCTACATGCTGGTAAAGGGTGAGTTCCAGGGAAAGGAAGGCGAAGTCATGAAGGTCGGTAGAATGGGCGAGATCAAGATAGGGGAAGAGAATGTAGCCGTAATGAGCGAGCCCTATGTTTTTAATAAGAGCAATATAGATAAATTTGCATCGATTTATTAATCTTTAAAATTAATGAGTCTTTTAAAGCAGGATGTTTCCGCATCCTGCTTTATCTTCTTTACTGCCTATCCGGCCGATCGAGCCCGGATGAGAGGACAAATTTGGGCGACTGCATCCTTAGATTGAGGGATATCAGTAAATACTTTCCCGGCATCAAGGCGCTTGACCGGATCGATTTCGAGGTCCGGACCGGCGAGGTGCATGCCCTCATCGGTGAGAACGGGGCCGGGAAATCGACCCTGGTAAAGCTCATTACCGGCATATATCAACCGACCGCCGGCTCGATCGTTCTGGACGGGAAAGAGGTCGAGTTCAAGAGCCCCAATGTTTCCCAGCAGGCAGGCATCGCGGCCATACACCAGGAAGCCACCATGTTTCCCGACCTTTCCGTGACTGAAAATATCTATATGGGCCATCATCTTAAAAAACCGGTTACCGGGGTGCTTGCCTGGAAAGAGATGAAATTGAAAACCAGGGCGCTTTTAGAAAAGCTAGAGCTGGATATCGAACCCGACACCAGGGTAAAGGACATGGGTGTCGCGCAGCGCCATATGGTCGAGATTGTCAAGGCCCTTTCCCTGGAAACCAGGATCATAATCATGGATGAGCCGACCTCCGCTCTCTCGCTCAAAGAAGTCGAAGACCTTTACAAGATTATCCGCCAGTTGAAATCGGAGGGCAGGGCGATCGTCTTTATCTCTCATAAATTCGAGGATATCTATGAGATCGCGGATTACTTTACCGTGCTCAGAGACGGTAAATATATCGGTGAAGGCCGGGTGGCCGATACCGGGGTGGATGAAATTATTCAGATGATGATCGGACGCAGTCTCAAGCAGATGTTCCCGAAGCAGAAGGTGGAGAAGGGCGACGAGGTACTGCGGGTTGAAAACCTCTCAAAGAGCGGGATCTTCAAGGATATATCTTTTGGCCTTCACAAAGGCGAGATCCTGGGATTCTTCGGACTGATAGGTTCCGGCCGGTCCGAGGTGATGCAGGCGATTTTCGGGATCGATTCCGGGACAGGGGGCGAAATATTCATCAAGGGCAAAAAAGTAAGAATCAGCAGTCCGGGCAATGCGATGAGTTATGGAATTGCCTACGTTCCGGAAGACCGCCAGCTCCAGGGCACAATTAGAGCCATGAACATCAGGGAGAATGTAACCCTTCCTATCATAAATGAGGTCAGCAGGAACTCTATGCTCGATATCAAGAGGGAGCTTGAAGTTACCGGTGAGTATGGGGGGAGGCTGGAAATAAAAGCTTCCGGTTGGGAGCAGCCGGTTGACGATCTGTCCGGCGGAAATCAGCAGAAAGTGGTTCTGGCGAAATGGCTGGCCACAAGGCCCGAAATATTGATCCTGGATGAGCCCACCAGGGGGATCGATGTGGCCACCAAGGCCAGGGTGCACGAGTTTATATCCGGGCTGGCCGAACAGGGGCTGGCCATTATCCTGATATCTTCCGAGATCCCTGAGATTCTCGGCATGTCCGACAACATTATTGTGATGCACGAAGGGCTGATAACGGCCGGGTTTAATTGGGATGAAGCGAGCTCCGAAAACCTGATCAGGGCGGCCATGGGCAGCAGCACTAATTAAGGCCTGGAAGAGAGGGTTTGGAAGATGCCGAGCCTGCTAAAGAGAAGAGAGTTTAATCTTTTTGTTCTTATCATCCTGCTCTTAATTGCCGTCAGTTTGAGGGCGCCCAATTTTCTCGATATCACCAACTTCAATTATATTTTGAATGATACTGCCATACTGATGATGGTTGCTATCGGCCAGCTCATGGTTCTTGTCACCGGGGGCATAGATTTATCCGTCGCTTCCGGTGTTGCCCTGACAGGTATGAGCGTAGCCATGCTTAACCAGTATTATCCCGGAATCCCCATTATTGTTATTATGCTGATCGCCCTGGGAATAGGGTTCCTGCTCGGCTCGTTCAACGGGATTCTCGTTTCCCTGGCAAAAATTCCCCCGATTATTACGACTCTCGGAACGATGAGCATCTACCGTGGTTTCGTGTTCGTGTTAAGCAAGGGGAAATGGGTCAGCGCTCATGAAATGTCGGAAGCTTTTCGGGAGCTGCCGCGGGGAAACTTACTGGGTATATCCAACCTTTTATTGATCGCAGTGCTTTCGGCGTTAGTCTTCGCCTTCTTTTTGCATTTGACCAGGACCGGGAGAGAAATCTACGGGGTGGGCGGCAACAGGTTGGCTTCCCGGTACGCCGGTATCGATACAAAGAAGATAAACTACCTGGTCTTTGCCTTGAGCGGGTGCCTGGTCGGCTTAGCCGGCCTGCTCTGGGTGGCCCGCTACGCCTCCGCCCAGAATGAGACCGCCTTCGGTTTTGAGCTTCAGACCGTGGCCGCCTGCGTCATCGGCGGGGTAAGCATCATGGGCGGTTCCGGGACCATTCTTGGCGTGTTACTGGGCGCGCTTTTCCTCGGCATCGTCAACAATGCTTTAACCGTCATCAACCTGTCTCCTTTCTACCAGATGGGGATTCAGGGATTCGTAATTCTTTTTGCGATCATTGCCAATACCCTGGTGGACAAACGAAACAGGCTGTTGATGCTGAGAAAGAGAAAATTGTAATGGCAGGAGGAAATGATTCGGTAAAAGCCCGATTTCTTAATGTTTTGATGAAATGGGAAGTAATCCTGTTTCTTATTTTTCTGATTGTTATTATCGTCAACTCGAACCTTTCGCCTTATTTTCTCGATTATTTCAACATTCTGAACACGACCTTCAATTTCATGGAAAAGGCTATCATCGCCCTGCCCATGATCTTTGTCATCATCTGTGGCGATATCGATATCTCTGTGGCGGGAATAATCGCCCTCTCTTCTCTTTTTATGGGAATGGCTTCCGCTTCCGGAACCGGCACGGTGGGGCTCCTCGCCATCGGGCTCGGGGCCGGTCTGGCGGCCGGCTTTTTAAACGGACTCTTTATAACCAGGTTCGGGATTCCGGCTATTGCGGTAACTATAGGGAGCATGACCCTCTTCCGAGGCATCTCTTATGCGGTGCTGGGCGATAAGGCTTTTACCAAATACCCGAAGTCTTTCGCCTTTTTCGGGCAGGGCTACCTGGGGAATACGGTTATCCCCTTCGAGCTGGTCCTTTTCGCCGTCCTGGCGCTGGTTTTCGGGGTGGTTCTGCATCGAACGAGTTTCGGGCGTAAAGTGTACTCGATCGGGAATAATTCGACCGCGGCGAGATTTTCAGGAGTGCCGGTAAACAGGATCCGGCTCATTATATTCGGCCTTACCGGACTGATGTCCGGCCTGGCTTCCATTCTGCTCACCTCTAGGATCGGCAGCACCCGCCCAAATATCGCCAACGGCTGGGAGCTGGAGATCATCACTACCGTGGTGCTGGGCGGGGTGGCCATTACCGGCGGAAAAGGAAACATTTTCGGGGTCATCATCGGTATTTTCTTGATCGGATTCATAAAATTCGGCATGGGTCTCATCAATGTGCCGGGAAAGGTGATGAATATCGTAATCGGGTTCCTGCTGATTATTGCGATCATGCTGCCCGGTTATATTAAGGATTTAAGAGAAAGAATAGTCCTGGCCAGAGAAAAATCATTATAGAGG
>CAZERV010000010.1:16290-43145 GCA_964514815.1 uncultured Spirochaetaceae bacterium
GTTATCGCCATGACACCGGTTTTGATCTTCGCCTTCATCGTACAGAGACACCTACAATCCGTTCAATGATTTGACTAAATGTATAGCATTTTGGTAAATGATTTGACAAAATGTCTGGTTTATTTTATCCTGGGAGCCATGAATCTCAATGAACTCTCCGAACTGGATCTATTGGCGAAGCGAGAGGCGAAAAAATATCCTCATAAAAGAGAGAAGTATGAATCAGTAGCTATAGCGGCTGGCCGTTCGTTCGTTGGAATAGTCGGACCCAGGGGAGTTGGTAAAACCGTGCTGCTGAGACAGCTCGCTTCAGAATCGGATTATTCTTTCTATCTCTCCCTCGACACTATGGAAGAGGGAAGTTTATTTGAACTGGCCCGGAATCTCCATGAACGATTCAAAGTGAGATTGCTGCTCTTCGATGAAATTCACTTTCAAAAGGAATATCAAAAAGAGCTGAAAAAAATCTACGATTTCTTGGAGATACGCGTCATCTTTTCAAGCTCGATCTCATTGTCGCTCTATGAATCAGCCTACGATCTATCCAGACGGTCACGGCTGGAACATCTGCTGCCCTTCTCTTTTCGGGAGTTCTTATTCTTTAAACATGGAGTGCGTTTACCCCCCCTCTCTCTTAATAATATTCTTGCTAATCGAGAGCTGAACGAGTATCTACGCTATGAATTCGCTTTTAAAGAGTATCTGAGGGGAGGTTTGTTTCCATTTTCACTCGACGAGCCTGAAGTCAAACCGGTTTTACAAAATGTTTTAAAGACGATAATTCGCAGGGATATTCCCCACGTTGCGCGCTTAAATGTAGATGAGCTCGATTCGATTGAAAAAACTGTTCGGTTTATTGGCCGCTCTGAAGTAGATGGGGTTAATTACTCTTCAGTCGCCCGAAATCTCGGCATTACCAAATACAAATCCGAGCAATACGTGCAGCTCTTAGAAAAAGCCTTTGTCATAAATCCAGTCTTTCCGGCCGGCACTAATGTGCTCCGAGAGCCTAAAATATTGATGTTTCTACCCTACAGGCTTTTATTCAGAGAATACGGTGATTCGATCGGAGCCCTCCGTGAGGACTTCCTGAGCGAAGCCTTGCTTATGGCGGGAATATCCTTCTCCTACCTGAAGAGCACAAGGGGTGCCAAGACTCCTGATTATCTGTTGAATCTGGGCCAAGAGCAAATAATTGTGGAAGTAGGCGGCAAGGGAAAGGGCAGAGAGCAGTTTAAAGGGGTGGATATTAAGAAGAGGCTGATTCTGAGCCAGGGAGGAGGCATAGAAGGCATTAAGCGGCCTCTACTTCTGATCGGTTTCCTGTGACAGGAAACGGAATGGCATAAAGGACGATGAAAAACGGCGCACTAATCTGATCCTATCGTTGAACATTCATTTCTGAACCGATAGTATTTTGAATATGGCAGAATCATGATAGATCATCTTGAAAGACTTAAAGATTTTTTACCCGAATCGGAAAGATCACGAATTCCACCCTGCATAGAAGAGCTGGTTGTTGAAAGGCCATTTTTAAAAGCTCAAAGTGATGAGGAGTATAGACCTTCCCGCCAGGATATCACCCAATTCTTAGCAGCATGGTTTAAGCATATCGGCCTAAGCAAAGATGAGTGCCTGCAGTGGCTTGTTGAGTTCTGCACGGATGTCCTTTCAGCAATCTCTTCCAGTTCTATATCTCAGATCAGGCACAGTACGAAGTCAAACCTAAAATATATCTACAACTATGATATTTCATTTGAGTACGAGTTAGAAAAAACCCAAAGCACAGAAGGATGTGAAACCCGCTATCCCGTTCATATTCAAAGGTTTATGGAGGCAAATAAAGGCAGGTCAAAAAAGATGCTGAGCTCTGGTACCACTGCAATGGAGAACGGCAGGGCGCCCAAGGAAAAACCGGTTAAGCCAAAACCTATGCCAGTTAGGGAAAAGTACAGGGAGCAATTCATGAAAGCGGTACAGTATATTGAAGAAAAAGCGGGGCAGGGAATATCGAGAAAGGATCTGGTTTTTCTTCTAAACGAACAGGGATTTTGGACTGCAAATGGTAGGCCGTGGACGTACGGCATTTTGTCATTTGAGATTAAAAGACACGGTATAACTGTAAAAAAGAAGTCTGGAAACTGCTGATTGGTGAAAACTACTGTCTCTTGATAATTCTCTGCTTCCAGTGTATAATATCCTTGCAATGGGAAGTAAGAAAAAGAAGAAAATTGTCAGAAGTATTTCTAGATATAAGGCCAGTATGATATCAAGAAGGCAGAGGCTTGAGGAATTTGAGAATAAGTTGTCAGATCATTTTACGGAAGAACATTACCCAATTCATGAAGCTGCCCTTTCCAGCAAGCTCTTTGAAGCAGGAATAGGTCCTGTCTTGCTAAGTCGCGCAATCAATACTCAAAGGATTGTTGTTAGTATATTCTTGTTGGATGTTTACTGTTTAGGCGTTAAGAACGCATTTTTTAAAGAAGCATCAAGGGCAAGATATACTGAAATAAAGCAGCGTACCTTCGGAAATGACACAATGAGAGTAATGTCACCGTCTTGTGTAAGAAAATTAGTTGAAGAGTGTGTCGCCTATGCTGAGAAAATAGGATTCTCTCCCCATAAAGACTATAAAACGGTAAAAAAAATTTTTGGTGATATTGACTCGAAAAACTGCAGGATCAATTTCACTTTTGGCAAGGATGGGAAACCGTTCTTTATATCTGGCCCAAAAGAAACGCCGCAACAATGCAGAGAAATTATTGAGATACTTGAGAGGAGTTGTGGAAGCGGTAATTTTGATTACCTGGTACAGTTTGATGGTCCGCCAATGTAGTTACGTGTGAGCTATCAGATGGCTTTTCATCACAATCGTTATTCATTTTCCCCTAATGATGAAAAATCTTTGATATATGAGGATATACGAGCAATATTGCTTGATTTAAATAAAGAAGAACTCACACAGGTACATAAAATGTTAAGAAAATATAATAGTTATGATCTAATTAAAACGGGAAAGGAAAAGTATGTATGAATGCAAAATTATCCCTTTTCGTAAATCGTAATATTTTAATAAGAAAAATATCAGGGATTTCCTGAAAAATGAGGTAAAAAATCCTGATTGATTGATCTGAATAGAATTGAAGAAAATAATTGTTGGGGTATTAAATGAAAAAAATAGCTCTAATTTTATTATTTTTATTGATTTGCTTCGGAATCCTGGCAGAAGAACCTTTTAAATTCAATCTAGGGGAAATCCCCTGGGGAGAATCGAAAGATAAGGTTTTGTCAATAATAGAAAAAACGTATTTACACCTTGATGGCGGAGAAACTGTATCCCCCAGAATAAATGGCGGGATTGAATTTATTGAAGCAGCCCAATGGTGGGATGTTCTTCAAAATTATTTGAAAACGAAATATGACCATGATCAATATCTCGATCTTAAATTAGTTAAAAGCTATGGCATTGATTATTATCACCAAGAAGGAATTCACAATATTAATATTAGTTTTCTAAGAAATCAAAACAATGGTGAAAATACTAGATTATTTATAGTAGAAAAATATTTCAGTTCTACTCTTATTCCTTCTTCTGATAAGAATTTTCTTGATATTTATCAAGAAATAAAGAAAGGAATTACAAAAGCAACCAATATTTCTCCTGTTGAAAAACTATCAGAAATGCAAGGGAGTTCTTCTAATGAAGCTTTTGTCAGCATTTGGGAGTTAAACGATCAAGAAATATATCTTGTAGGAGTTAAGTTTATGTTAAAATTAGTATATCTTTACCTTCCAATATGGAAAGAATATTTGGATATTATTGCAAAGAAAAAATCTGAAAAAGCAGAGAAAGTAAAGAGTAGTTTCTAAATAATGAATCTAGCTTCTTGAAATGGCTTTGTTTGACAAAAATTGGAGAAGAAAATCTCAATCTAGCAATCAACATTTAGTTGTTAATGGAAAACAAATATACAATTCTGAAGGAAAATCTCTTACTGTAGGAGAATTTGAGAGATTAGCAAATGCGATTTTTAATTTTTTAAATAAAGATGAATATAAACATACCCTGGATACTATCAAAGATAAATTAGGTAAAAGATTATCAAATAATGATACATCATTTAATGAAAAAAGGAAATCTCGATCTCATCCCTTTATAAAAACAGCATTAGAAAAGTACAAATCTTTTTCTTCCAATATTCCAGATGAAATAATATTTAGATTACATTTTGCAGACACATTACTATCTCAACATATTTTGGATATAAGCGATGAACCCGATATTGATAAGAAAATGAAAGATAAAATTAAAGAAATCTTCCTTTTAGCAATTATAAAAAATAAGGGTTCACGAAAAATCCAGCAAACTTTATTTGACGAATGTGGGCACCTAAATAGAGACTGGGAACGGATTGTACAGTTTGAGCTAAATACTATAGGGAATAATGCCTATTTGATGGAAGAAAGAATGTCTTTACTTAAAGACGAAAAATTATATTTTAGTTGGCATGATATTATTTATGAATATTCATGTAATTTCTGTAGAAAATATAACAATAAGCTTGTATTATTTGTAGATGAACCTTTATCTTCTGATAAAATAGATGATAAATATACGGATACTGCTATCTGGATAGGTAAAAATAACATCGGAGAAGAAAACGAAAAACGGTGGTGGTTGTCTGCTGGTATTCAGCATCCTGGATGTCGCGGTTATTGGTTGCGAGAAAATCCTGAACTGGAAGAAAGATTAGGTTATGATTTTAAGAGTATACATGCCAAAAGAGACAAAAAAGACAGGGTTTGGGGTGAGGCACTAGACGAGGTGCTTGATACAGGGGCCAAACAAGATGAGCCGGATTTTTTAAATAAGGTGAAAAAGGTTTATAACAAAAAAATGAAAGAGAATAAAGGCTAAATATGCTCAACCAACCTCTCACTATCCGCTTTCTCAAAACCAGAAATGAAAATAATTTCGCCAGAATTTGCGTAATTTATGGGGATGATATATACTTAATAATAATAAGAGGAGGCTCTATGGGCAAAACAAAAGATCGTGATATCTTAAAACAAGCAACAGACTTAGGAAAAACGCAAAAACAAAATATCACTACTTTACATACTTTCCGCCAACAGTTTTATGAATACCTAAAGGCTAAAAATCATGATCAAGTTCCTTCAACAACGGTTTCTCGACCTTATATTGAATTCTTTACTCAACCACGCTGAACGAGATTTATTCAATGTCGGATAGCGTTAGCGATTTTCCACAAACCCCATTATATCGGGCATTACAAAGTGATCGGTATTCAAGACAATCTTTAATTGTTGATATTGAAAAAGAGACGAATCGACAACTTATTATATATGAAGTAAATATATGGTCTCCAAAGTCAAGTTTGGGAGAAGAAGATATACAGCCCTTTGGAGATCTTCTTTACCGCATTCCTTCAGATAGCAAGATTGATCTTTTGTTACAGAGTTCGGGCGGGGATATAGATGCTGCAGAAAAGATAGTTTATATGTGCCGCAAACTAGCCAAGGAGTTTAGAGTTATTGTGCCAGAGTATGCAAAAAGCGCAGCTACCTTGATTACTCTAGCTTCTGACCAAATAGTTATGGGAATCGCATCAGAACTTGGACCAATCGATGCGCAATTGACAGGACCAGGACCCGGCGGTGCTCGTTTTACTACATCGGCACAATCTTTCATTGATGAGTTTGATAGTATAAAAAAAGAAGTAGATAAAACCGGCCATTTGTCCCCCGCTTATTTCCCGCTATTGGACGGATTAAATCTTGGGTTTATAAGTATGTGTAGAAATCTCATGAAAAGATCACAGAATTTCGCAGAAAAATGGCTAAAGAAATATATGCTAAAAGATAACTTTCAGCTCGCAGAAAAACTAGCTATAGACTTATGTAATGTTGAAAAATGGTTGACACATGGAGTTGTAATTGATGCAGATGAAGGCCAGCGTCTCGGAATTAACATTTTAAAATTATCCCAAAAGGATTCATTATGGAAAAGTATTTGGTATTTACACTGTTGTTATGGAATATTATTTAGAAAAACAAAAATCTCAAAAATCTTCGAATCAAATACCGTATCACTTCCTTTTGAATAGAACTAACGATTACGCGGAATATCAGATGAAGAAATCGAGAGACTTTGAAAAAGAACAAACACAAATTCTATTTCTAAAATATGTTTGATCAACCTATCATTCTCCGCTTCGTCAAAACTAAGAAATGGGGTAGTTTAGCCATAAAACTCCTTAAAAACCGGCAAATTTCATACCGAGAAGTAGAACCGGAACTGATTGAGTTCAAACTTGAAGGTTACGTATCGACAGAGATCCTCGATACCATTGCCCGGTTAGGCGAACACAATCGGCAACTTATAATTGGAGGTGAAGAGGTAGAATGGTGGACAGCCTTTCAGTGGACCGGCTGTTATTCTCAAAGCCACCTGAAACCTATCCCGACTTATTGCTTCAATCCCAAACGGACAAACCGTACAAAGAGTGTTTGGGAAGGAAAATAAACACATTCTTAAAGGAATACAGAGCTAGAAAATAAGCTTCACCAAAAAAGAACAGCCCCCGCGGTCATTCCGACTGCAACTAGCACGACACCTCCTAAGACATACCAAAGAGATTGTAGGTTCCTCAGGAAAGAGGTTGAAAAGATACCGGCCAAAGAGTTAAAAAGAACACATGTTTCAAAGACTGTCGTTATCGGGATACGATCCGGACGGAGAAAGAATATTACTCTTGATAAGTTGAAAGATTTAATCAGGGAAATGACTTTTGTAATGCCTCCATTTCCGGGTAAGATGCTGCGCACATACCGGATTGGTATCTAAAACGAAATGATAAAGACTGAAATAATTGAAAAGCTGAACAGCGCTGCCGCATCCGAACGTCTTGAAGCTGCAGCAGAGGTATCACGGCTGTTTGAGAACGGTCACGAAGAGATAGTAATGACCGAAGAGGTCAACAATCATGTGCATACCTGTTACTCCTTCAGCCCCTATTCGCCGTCAATGGCTGCCTTCAGGGCCCGGCAGGCGGGGCTGAAGGCAGTGGGAATCATGGACCATGACTCGGTTGCGGGCGCCAGGGAGATGATAGAGGCATGCAAGTCTCTGGGCATCGCTTCTACAGTGGGTTACGAAGTTCGGGTAAACTTTAACGGCACTGCCGTGGAAGGAAGAAAACTGAACAACCCGGATTCGGAGAACATCGTATACATTGCCGTCCACGGGGTTCCGGAATCAAAGATCGAAAAGGCCGATAATTTTCTGGCGCTCCTGCGCATGGAGCGGAAAAAAAGGATCTATAGAATGGTGGAGAAATTGAACGGCCTGATAGAAAAGTATGGAATACGGATCGATTTTGACAGGGATGTTTGTGGGGCTTCAAAGGCGTCAGAAGGCGGGGCACTCACAGAACGGCACATTCTCTTTGCACTGGCACAGAAACTCATTCAAAAATTCGGTAAAGGAAGCCGGCTCATCTCCTTCCTGACCGGCAGCCTGGGGACCGATCTACCTGAAAAGATAGCGGGATTTCTCCTGGACGGGAAAAATCCGCATTACATGTTCGACCTTCTGGGAATACTTAAAAGTTCCTTCCTTGAAAAAATCTTTATCCAGCCCGATTATGTTGAGTGCATTTCCGTTTTTAAAGCGGTTGATTTTGCCAATTCAATAAACGCAATACCCGCGTACGCGTATCTTGGGGATGTGGGGGAATCTCCAACAGGGGACAAAAAGGCAGAGAAATTCGAAGATGATTTTCTGGATGAACTTGTCCCGGAGCTGAAGAAGATCGGGTTTAAGGCCATCACCTATATGCCGCCCCGCAATACCCTGGCGCAGCTCCGAAGGGTCCGTAAACTGTGCGCAGAAAACAAACTTATGGAGATAAGCGGAGTGGATATAAACAGTTCCAGGCAGTCATTCAACTATCAGGAAATGATGCGCCCTGAGTTTTCTCACCTTATAGATTCAACCTGGGCCCTCATTGCCCATGAGAAACTTGCCAACTATAATGATAGCTGTGGGCTGTTTCATCCTCAAAATCCACTGGCAGGCAAGTCTTTACAGGAACGGATAGAAGTGTACAGCGTTATCGGCCGAAAGATAGATTACCGGCATCCGGAAAAAGCAGGAGAAAGATTATGGAAAATATCTGCCTTAAAATTATCCCCCCCATCCTGCGAGGTCTGACATTTGACGGGGAGAAGGGCAATATCGTCGTTTTTTCCGAGGAAACCGGTGCAACCGTTTCCGGTGAGCCTCCTTTCGCGACCCTCACCCTTTCATCCAAAACTGAAGATGACCTGATACGGCAGACAATTAATACGTTTACCGAATACCGGGAAAGGAACGGCAAAAATCCCTCTGCCCTCCTGGTAAAGGACTGCGGCACCTTCTGCCTGGGGAAATCCTACGATGAAGCTCGTAACAAGTATCGATTCAAAACCAACACCCCGGATCACGATATGGGCAGGAGCGCCGTTGTTTGCGGTAAGATATCCGTGGTAACCGGTGGAGCCCAGGGATTCGGAGAGGGGATAGTCCGGGCCCTGGCTGAAGCCGGAAGCCTGGTTTTTATTGCAGATCTTAATGCCCAAAAAGCACAGGATCTCGCGGGGGAATTGAACAGCCGGTATAAACGTACTGTCGCTCTTTCGGTAAAGGTGAATGTTACCGACGAGGATTCGGTTAAAGAGATGGTTTCTGAAATTGTAAAAAAAGCCGGCGGCATCGATATCTTTATCAGCAACGCCGGGGTCCTGAAGGCCGGAAGCGTAAAGGAGATGGATTTCAAGGACTTCTCCTTTGTAACCGGGGTAAATTACTACGGATATTTTCTCTGCACAAAACATGTGTCCGTGGTAATGGCCCTTCAGAACAGGGTGTCGGGAAGCTATTTCAGCGATATTATCCAGATAAACTCAAAGTCAGGACTCCGGGGATCGAATAAAAACGGTGCCTACGCAGGGGGCAAGTTTGGCGGCATCGGCCTTACCCAGAGCTTCGCCCTGGAGCTGGTAACGGACAATATAAAGGTAAATTCCATCTGCCCGGGAAATTTCTTTGAAGGCCCCTTATGGTCCGACCCGGATAGTGGGCTTTTTGTACAGTACCTGCGGACAGGAAAGGTACCGGGGGCAAAAACAATAGAGGATGTAAGGGCCTTCTACGAATCCAGGGTCCCTATGAATAGGGGCTGCAGGGCAGAGGACGTGGTAAAGGCGATCTACTACGTTATCGATCAGAAATATGAAACCGGCCAGGCCGTGCCGGTAACCGGCGGCCAGGTCATGTTAAAGGGTTAACCATGGATGCGCGGAAGAAGGTCCTGAAAGAGCTTGTACAGGTCTCAAATAATCTTGGCAAACCTCGATACAACCTTGCCATAATCGGCGAGGGCAATACGTCTGCGCAGGCGGACGCGGACAGTTTCTATATTAAGGCGAGCGGCACAGAGCTGCGGACAATAAGGGAAGACGGCTTTGTCCTCCTATCTATCGAAAAGATCCTGGATTTACTGAAACTGGAAAAACCGGATGATAATGAAATTAAAAGGATATTCGAAGGGGCAAAGCTCGATAAGACACAGGGTGGAAGACCCTCTGTAGAGACCCTGCTCCACGCCCTCTGTCTTTCATACGATGGCGTGAATTTCGTGGGCCATACTCACCCGGTTGCCATAAACATGCTTGCCTGTGCAAAGGGTTTTCCGGACAATTTGAAGGGGCGAATGTACCCGGACGAGATCGTTTTCCTGGGGCGGGATTCAGTATTTATCCCCTATACCGATCCGGGGGTAGTGCTTGCAAAGAAGGTCAAGCAGGAAATCGATGCCTATATCCGGCATTACGGAGAAATTCCTAAAGCCATCTACATGCAGAACCATGGATTTCTAGCCCCCGGCTCTACGGCCCTTGAGGTGGAAAACATCACCCTTACCGCATCCAAGGCGGCAGAAATCCGTATAGGGGCACTCTCCTGCGGAGGTATCAATCTTCTGTCTGCTGAAATTGTGAAACACATAGCCGGCCGGCCGGATGAGAAGTACCGGCAGCAAATCTTTGAAGGGGAAAGGCATGAATAAGTATGTTGCTGTCGATCTGGGCGCCGAAAGCGGAAGGGTGATCGTCGGAAATCTGCAGGAGATCGATATCGTACATCGTTTTCCCAATAAACCGATACGGATAGGTGACAGTATCTTCTGGAACATACTGGGTATATTCGGTGAAATAAAAAAAGGCCTGAAGAATGCCTTTGAAAAATATCCGAAGCAAATAAGGAGTATCGGTATCGATACCTGGGGTGTGGATTTCGGCCTGCTGGACTCAGAAGGGGTCTTGATTGGAAATCCCTATCATTACCGGGACAGAAGGACCGACGGTATGATGGACCGGGTTTTTTCAGAGGTGTCCAGGGATAAAGTTTACCGGGAAACCGGTGTACAGTTTATGCAGATAAATACCCTCTATCAGCTTTTTTCCTTTGCACGGAACAAACCGGGGCTTTTTAAGGCTGCAAAACATTTCCTTACCATCCCGGACCTCCTCAACTACTGGCTTACCGGGATTATGAAAAATGAGTACTCCATTGCAACTACGACCCAGCTTTACAACCCCTCCAAAAGAGCATGGTCCGAGAACATAATAGAAGAACTGAATTTGAAGAGGGAGATTTTTAATGAAATAGTAATGCCGGGAACGGAGATCGGAAAACTCCTTCCCCACATTACAGAGGAAACCGGTGCGGGCCCGGATGTTGCCGTTATCGCCCCGGGATGTCATGATACGGCCTGTGCGGTGGCATCGGTCCCTTCAACAGGGCAAAGTGAATATGCGTACCTCAGCTCGGGAACATGGTCCCTCCTTGGAATAGAATCTCCTCGGCCGGTAATAAGCGGAAAGAGCCTTGAGTATAATTTTACCAACGAAGGCGCCGCGGATGGAGGCATTCGAGTATTGAAGAATATCATGGGCCTCTGGATTCTGCAGGAGTGCAGAAGGTTCTGGACGGAGCAGGGAAAAGAATATTCGTACGCCCGGTTGGCAGACATGGCGGAAGCTGCAGGCACCGTGGATTTCAGAATCGATCCCGACGATCCGAGGTTTCTGAAACCCGGTCTAATCGATAACAGTATGGCTGACAGGATTCGGGAGTACTGCCGGGAAACGGAACAGAAACCCCCAGAATCGGATGCAGGGATAGTAAGAGGAATTCTCGAAAGCCTGGCAGACAAATATGCTGTAACCATACATGAACTTGAGGAAATTTCCGGCCGTTCAATTGAAAAGCTGTACATAATCGGCGGAGGCTCCCGGAACAGCCTGCTCTGCCGGCTTACTGCAGATGCATCGGGCATTACCGTATACGCGGGGCCGGTGGAGGCAACCGCCCTGGGAAATATTATGATCCAGGCCCTCTCCGCTGCAGAGATAGGCTCAATTTCGCAAGGCAGAGGCATCATCCGAGAAAACTTTGGGGTAAAGAAATACCTGCCTGAAACCGGTTAATCCGTCCGGAGAGCACGGAGTCTAACCGTATTGATTGTTGGCAACCCCCCCCTTGAGGAGCTGAGGAGCATCGAGTTTGACGAAAAGCTGAATGCCTGGTATGCTGAGATTACATTCTTCTTTTAGGAAAAAATGGAATGGGACTAAGCAAAACAAAATGCTCTCTTGAAGAGTATTTAAGCCTGCCGGAAGGAATACCCTATCAATTAATAGGAGGTGAGCTCGCTTTGACTCCTGCCCCCGGATGGAAGCATCAGAGAATTTCAAGAGAAATCGAAATTCGACTTGTCCAACATGTGAAAAAAAACAATTTGGGAGAAATATTTTATGCTCCCACCGATGTTTTTTTTAACCGGGAAAACGTATTCCAACCGGACATATTATTTATTTCGAAGGGAAGAGAAGAATTACTGGGTGAGAATGGGTACATTAACGGCGCTCCCGATTTAGTCGTTGAAATACTTTCGCCAGGCACTGCCGCTATAGATACTATTGAGAAAAAAGAAATCTACGAAAAGTATGGTGTAAAAGAATATTGGGTTGTCGACGGCGAAAGGCATTCTGTTTACTTATATTCATTAAAAGATTCGGGATATGAATTGAGTCAGAAAGCCGGCAAAGGAGAAAAACTCCATTCGGATGTGGTGAAAAGTTTTGAGCTAAGCATCGATGAAATATTTTGAAGTTGGAAAGCCGATTTCCGGCCTTCAGTTATCCCGGGTCGTTACAGCGCCTCCCTGCAAATAGATCCGCGTAACCCGCGGCAGGAGGGCAGTCGTTACCTCATAGTTGATCGTCCGGGCCCACCGGGCGATTTCCTCTGCGCGGATCGCTTCCGATCCCTGCCGGCCCAGCAGGGTAACCTCGTCTTCCAGGTCCACTCCGGGTATTGAGCTTACATCCACCACGATCTGGTCCATGCTGACCAGACCAAGGATGGGCGTCCGCTTTTCACGCACCAGGACCGATCCCCGGTTGGAAAGGAGGCGATGATAGCCGTCCCCGTAGCCGACCGGCACCAGGGCGACCCTGGTCGGGCGGTGGGTGATGTAGGTCTTCCCGTAGCCGACGGCGCTGCCCGGAGGGAGGGTGCGCACCCTGGCCACCCGGCTCTTGAGAGCCAGCACCGGCTTGAGAGGGAAGGGCGGCGCCCACTCGCCGGAAGGATGCAGGCCATAGAGAGCCACCCCGGGCCGCACCGCTTCGAAGTGAGCTTCGGGCAGGACCATGGCGGCAGCGCTGTTGCAGGCATGCCTGAGGGGAACGCGGAGGCCCTGGCTCTCAAGCTCATCCAGCACCCGGCGGAAGACCGCAAGCTGGTGAAGCATATAAGACCGGTCGGCAGAGTCCGCGGTGGCGAAGTGGGTAAAGATCCCTTCGATAAAAAGCGGGGATAGGGCCTGAAGCCGGAGGGCGAAATCAACCACTTCTTCCGGGAGGAGGCCGTAACGGCCCATGCCGGTATCCACTTTGATATGGATGGGCAAGGGCTTTCTTGCCAGGGCGGCTGCTTTTTCGGCGAACTCGAGGGTGGTAACCGTTGGGGTCAGGTTGTTGGAAACAACCGCCCGGGCAGATTTAACCGGGGCGTATCCCATGACCAGGATTGGGGCAGTGATGCCGGCCCGGCGCAGCTCGACTCCTTCATCCACCCGGTGCACGGCCAGCCGTGTTGTCCCGGCGGATAGAAAGGCGCGTGCCGCCTCTGCAGCCCCGTGCCCGTAGGCGTTGGCTTTAACCACGGCTATTATTTCCACCTGCCGGCCGACGTGCCGCTTAAAAGTGTGCACATTAGCCGCCAGGGCGTCCAGATCCACTTCGGCCCAGGTAGTAAGCGCATCCGGGGGCAAAAGGGCTTTCGTACTCCGGGTGCTCATCCTCCCAGGTAGATTTTTTTCACATCCGGATTTTCAAGAAGCTCTTTCGATTTTCCTTCCAGTACCAGGTCGCCGTTTGCCAGTAAGTAACCTCGCTGGGAGAATTGGAGCGCCATGCGGGCGTTCTGCTCCACCAGCAGGATCGTGGTTCCTTCCTTATTGATATCCTTGAGCGCTTCGAACATGCTCATCATCAGGACAGGGGCCAGCCCCATCGAGGGCTCGTCCAAAAGCATCATCTTTCTGCCGCTCATGAGAGCCCTGCCGACAGCCAGCATCTGCTGTTCTCCGCCGCTCAAGGTCTCGGCTTTCTGCGTCTTCCTCTCCGCCAGGCGCGGGAAGAGGGAATATACCTTCGATAGGTCCTGCTCGATAGCCTTGCCGTCCTTGCGGGCGAAAGTGGCCAACTGCAGGTTTTCCCTGACCGTCAGGTTACCGAAAAGGCGTCTTCCTTCCGGGACATGAGAGATACCCAGCTCACTGACCACTTTATCGGCCGGGTATTTGAGCAGGTCTTTGTTCATATAGGTCATTTTGGTTTCCGGCTCAACCGCTACCATGCGGGAGATCGCCTTTAAAGTGGTGCTCTTGCCGGCCCCGTTCGCTCCGATAATGCAGACGATTTCGCCTTCGTCTACCTGGAAGTCTATTCCGTGAAGAGCCCTGATCCCTCCATAGGAAACTCTCAAGTTCTCTACTGAAAGTAGCATCAGACCTCCACCTCCTTGCCCAGGTAAGCCTCGATAACCCTGGGGTTGTTCTGAATTTCATCCGGGGTGCCTTCGGCAATAATCTCCCCGAACTCCAGGGTTTGAATGGTCTGGCATAGTTCCATAACCACTTTCATCCGGTGCTCAATCAGGAAAATGGTCAGACCCAGTTCTTCCCGGATCCGGCGGATAACATCTATCATTGTTACCAACTCCTCGGGATTCATGCCCGCAGTGGGTTCATCCAGGAATAGGAGCTTGGGTTCGATGGCCAGCGCCCTGGCCATCTCCACCCTTCTCTGCACTCCGTAGGGCAGGCCGCTGACTACCTGGCCGGCATACCGGCTTATCCCAAACATCTCCAGGAGGCTTAACGCCTTCTCTTTAAACTCTTCTTCCTGCCTGTGCCGCCGGGCGGTGCCGAAGAAGGCTCCTATCAATCCGTACCCGATCCTTGAATAACAGGCCAGCTTTACGTGGTCTAAGACGGTCACATGCCTCCAGAGGCGCAGGTTCTGGAAAGTCCTGGCAATGCCTCCGGCGGCAATTTCATGGGGAGGGAGGCCGACCAGGTCCTTTCCCTCGAAGATTATCTCCCCGGAAGTGGGGGTGTAGATACCCGTAATCAGGTTGAAGATAGTGGTCTTCCCCGCGCCGTTGGGTCCGATCAGGCCCCTGATCTTCCCGGGCTCAAAATCCAGGTTGTAGTTGTGCACGGCCCTTAAGCCCCCGAAGTATTGGGTCAGGTTTTTAACTTGAAGCAAAGCCATACGCTACCTGTCTTCCTTCGGCGCCTGCCGGGGCTTTAAAAGATTCTCGATTTTCACCTCCGTAAAGGAGATCAAGCCGGCCGGGCGCCTGATCATGACTATGATTAGCAATACCGGAATGACGATCCACTTCAAGAGCGCCAGGGGACGAAGGGTCTCCATCAGGAACTGGAGGCCCACGGCGCCGGCTATAGAGCCGACTATTGAGTTAAGTCCTCCCAGGTAGACCATGGCCAGCACCTCGCTCAGCTTCAGCACACCGAAGGTGCTCGGATTGATGTAGCCTATTACGTGGGCAAACAGCCCCCCCGCCACCCCGGCCCAAAAGGCGGCGAAGAGAAAGGTCACCATCTTGGTCCGCTTGGTATTAATGGTCATGGCATCGGCCGCCGTTTCATTGTCCCGCACGGCGCAGGAAGCCTTGCCCAGGGTGGAACGGGTAAAGTTGTATATTATCCAGATACAGATCACCATCCAGGTAAAAACCACCGGCAGGACGGCCCATTTCGGCTGGTTCATGAGGCCCCGCGGGCCCCCGATAATCTCCAGGTTCTCGATCAGGCTTTTAACGATGAAGGTAAAGGCCAGGGAGATGATGGCCAGATAATCGCCCCTGGTTCTGAACGATGGAATGGCCACGACCAGGGCCCCGAGGGAAGAAACGAAGCCACCTAAGATTAAGGCAATGGGAAACATGAACGGACCCAGGAACGGGGGAAGCAGAGGGGCGCCGAAAACGTCATCGTTCACGAAGAACAGGATGGTCAGGATAGAAGAGGCATAGGCGCCCAGGGCCATGAACCCCGGGTGCGAGCAGGAAAACTCACCCATGTAGCCGTTGACCAGATTCAGGCTGAGGGTGAGCATGACGGCAATGAATATGAAGCTTAACACGAGGACCCGGTAATCGTTGACACGCCCCCACAGATGCAGGGCTGCGTATAAAATGCCCAGGTGAACGACCGTTGAAATCCAGACCGGGAGCCGGTCAAGCAACAGCCCGGCCAGCCTGTTGGTCAGGGGAGAGGAAAGACGGGCGATTACCAGGGCAGGCAGCAAGTACACAACCAGGATATAAGTCAGGGCACTGGGAATCAGCAGGGGCTTGGTGAAAATGATCCGCAGGCCGAATAAACCGGGGATGCCGGAAAGACCCAGCCCTCGAGCCAGGGGGTAACCGACCGCCTGCTCGATTATTGTCGCGGCAAGAGCTCCGAGAAGCCAGCCCAGCGCCGGCACCTGCTTGAGCTGGGCGCGGACCCTGGCAAGCAGCGGCTCCCTGGCGGTTGTTTCTGCGGCTTGCTCGCTGCTCTTTCGCATTCTCATCTCGATTCCTCCTCTTTAGGCAGGATCACAGCCTGAGCTTGGCGCTGTAAGACTCGCCGAAGAAGCCGTGCGGCCTGAAAGTCAGAATGAGCAGGATGATGGAATAGGCGATCAGATCGCGCAGCGTGGATGGAAAGATGGCGGCCACAAATATTTCGATGAATCCTAAAAGAAAGCCGGCCAGCGCAGCGCCCAGGATCGATCCTCTTCCCCCCAGGATTGCCGCCACGAAGGCCTTCCAGCCGATTATAAGACCCATATACGGCTCTAGAACCGGATAGGCGATACCAAAGAATATGCCTGCCGCCGCGGCCAGGGCCGATCCGATGGCGAAGGTCAGGGCTGCTATGGTGTTAATGGGCACTCCCATCAGGGGTACAACGACAAAGTCGTAGGCCATGGCCCGCATCGCCATGCCCCACTTGGTTCTCCGAATAAATAGATGCAGAGCTAGCATGAGAAAGATGGATAAGAAGACGATCATGATCTTCGTATTAGTGACCGTGACCGCGCCGATCTCGAAGGTGCGGGTTTCGATCAATTGAGGGAACTTGCGCCGCCGGGCGCCCAGCAGGGCCAGGTTGCCGGTTTCCAGGATGATCCCCACCATCAGCCCGGTGATGGCGGCCGACGCCCTGGGTGCATCCCTTAAGGGGCGGTAAGCCACCCTTTCCACGAGCATCCCCACGAAAGAAGTCAGGAACATGGTGATCAGGATGGTCAACACCAGGATCGACCAGCCCGGCAGGGGAAGGAATCCCCGGGCAGCGAGTCCGACCAACGCGCTCGCGACAAAAAACCCGATGTAGGCGCCGACCATGAAGATGTCGCCGTGAGCAAAGTTAAAGAGCATCAGGATGCCGTAGACCATCGAGTAACCCAGGGCGATCAAAGCATAGAAGCTGCCCCACTGCAGGGCATTGGCAAACTGACGGAACAGGTCAACCGAAGTCATTTGCTGCCTCCACTCATCGGATTAAATCTGTTTAAACTGGCGCTGCCTGAAACCAGGCAGCGCCAAAATCTTTTTAATTTTTTACTTTAATTCAGGCGGGGTGGCCATTTTGTAGAAGGAGAACTCACCTTCCTCGTCAATCCTGACGATGACCACGCTCTTGATGGGATCGCCTTCTTCGGTGAAGCTCATCAATCCAGTGGTGCCTTCCCAACGCTTGACTTTGGCCAGTTGGTCCCGGATGGCCTTTCGGTCTTCCTCCAGGTTGCCGGTCAGACCGCCTGTATTCTTGATGGCCTCGAAGAGGATGTTGGTGGCATCCCAGGCCAGGGCGGCCACGTCACCGGGCTTATAACCGTATTTTGCGTTGTACTTGTCGATAAACTCCTTGGTGGCCCCGGTGGCGCCCTTCATGGCGTAGTGGCTGGTGAAAAAGGACCCGATCAGGTCTTTTCCGCCCAGTTTGAACAGCTCCGGCGAGCTCCAACTGTCGCTGCCCAGGATCGGCTTGTTCCAGCCCAATTCGCGAGCCTGCTTTACGATCAAGGGCACTTCGTCGTAATACTGCGGGGTGAATAGGAGCTCAGCCCCTGATCCTATGATCTTGGTTAATTGGGAGCTGAAGTCCCTGTCCTTGGTGGTAAAGGTCTCGAAAGCCACGATCTCCAATCCTATTTTCTCAGCGGCCTCTTTGAAATTATCGGCCAGACCTTTGGGATAGTCGCTGGCTACATCGTAGAGCACGGCCACCTTCTTGATTCCAAACTCTTCCTTGGCAAAGGTGGCTGCCACCTTGCCCTGGTAGGGGTCGATGAAGCAGGCCCGGAAGACCCAGGGGCGGTTTTTCGTGGTGCGCGGGTTGGTGGACCAGGGGCTGATAGTCGGAGTCTTGCGGGTGTTGGCCACCTCGCCGGTCGGAATGGCCTGCTTGCTGGAGTATGATCCGATGATGGCCAGGACCTGGTCGTCGGTGATAACCTTGGTGGTCGCAGCGACCGCCGACTCGGCCTTGGACTCATTGTCCTCGGTGACCACTTCGATCTTGTAAGTCAGATCACCGACTTTAAGACCGCCGGCATTGTTGATATCCTCTACCAGCATATTAACGGAGTAGGTGCCTTCCTCCCCGACCTTGGGGATGTCGCCCGTAATGGGAGCGATGTGGCCGAGCTTAATCACGCCGTCGTAAGGGGCTTCCTGGACCCCTCCTGACCAACCTGAGACAATCAGAAGAAGCCCCAATGCCACTAAAATAAGCGCTTTCTTGTACATAGTGTAATTACCTCCTTAATTTTTGTTCTTTAAGATTTGAAGTAGAATAACACAGGTTATGCGGGTGTGCAATAAGAAACGTGAGTTTATACCGAATTTTTATGTTTGCGATCTCCGGGCGAACAGTTACACGGCATGAAAAAAATCCGGCTCAAGGGGTTGACATCTTTCTTAATATTGAATATATATGCACTCAATTTAAATTTATTACAGGAGACAGGTATGTGCGGTATCGTGGGCGGAATCGATACGAACGGAGGTATGCTAAAGGGTTCCGATTTTATTCAGGCCATCAGCATCCAGCATGAGCGGGGCAATGGGCTGGGCGGCGGATTTGCCGTCTACGGCATTTACCCGGGTCTGGAAGATTACTATGCCCTCCATATCGCCTGTAATAACGAAGATGCGGCCCGGGCGGCGGACGAATATATTCGAATCCATCTCTATGTGAAGATCGCAGAAGACATGCCCACAAAAGATGTCAGGGGGATAGACTGGCATCCGCTCCTGAGACGATACTTCACCTTCCCCGGACCCTCCAATGAAGATTTAAAACTCTCAAACCTGGGACCGACGACAGTACATGAGGAGCGCTCCATAATGGATGCTTTCATGAAAAATTTCGTCTTTAACTTCAACAACCGGATAGAAGGAGCATTTGTCATGTCCTGCGGCAGAAATATGGGAGTCTTTAAAGGGGTCGGGTATCCTGAAGATATCGGGGAGTTTTTCCGCCTCGATCGCCTGGAAGCCCCGATCTGGCTGGTGCACAACCGCTTTCCCACCAACAGCCAGAGCTGGTGGGGCGGGGCCCATCCCTTTTCCCTGCTCGAGTGGTCCGTTGTTCATAACGGCGAAATAACTTCTTACGGCGTGAACCGCAATTACCTTGAGATGTTCGGCTATGAATGCACCCTGAAGACCGATACGGAGGTCATCAGCTATCTCTTTGACCTTTTAGGAAGAGAGGTTAAACTTCCCCTTCAGGATATCTGTACGATCCTTACTCCTCCCCTGTGGGATGAGATAGATTCAATTCAAGATCTCAGGGATAGGCAAAAACTCCTCTTTTTGAGGCAATACTATCCCCAGGCGCTTTTGAACGGTCCTTTCGCCATCCTGGCGAGCAATGGAAAAGCGGTCATCGCTTTGAATGACCGCTCAAAATTAAGGCCCCTGATGGCGGCGAGAAAGGGCGATGCTTTCTTCTTCTCCAGCGAGGAATGTTCTTTCCAGACTCTCTGCCCGGACCGGGAGAAGACCTGGATGCTCGAAGGGGGACGGCCTGAGATTATCAGGATGAAGGGGGCTGGAAATGCAGCCGTCTGAAAGAGGCCGCCTGGATATGACCCGGCATTGGCTAAATCCTCCCAAATACAGGCCGGTCTTTGATTACGAGCGCTGCAGCCGCTGCGGCCTCTGTGCGGAAGCCTGCACCTGGGGAGAGATCAGTTTGAAGCCCGAATCCGTGGTTGAGGGAAAGCCGGTGAGCATCCCGGTGGCTAATAAAAGCACCTGCGGCGCCTGCCATTACTGCGAGAAACAGTGCCCGGAAGAGGCAATCACCATCGTGGAGACTCCCTTTGCCTCCTCTCACCTGTACTGGAGACGGCACCAGAAGAATCTATGGAGACAGGTAGATGCAAAGAATCCGGGCCATATTCTTCTGGTTTCGACCGGGGCGGACTCGGACCAGATCTCATATTTCGATCACCTCATGTTCGATGCCTGCCAGGTGACCAACCCCGCGATAGACCCATTAAGGGAACCGATGGAATTGAGGACCTTCCTGGGCAGACGAGACCCAGGCTCCGGAGAGAGGCCGCCTCTGCTGCAGGCGGAAACTCCGATTCTATTCTCTGCCATGAGCTTCGGATCCGTAAATTTGCGGGTCCAGATAGCCGAAGCTCGGGCGGCCAGGCGCCTGGGAACTTTCTGGAACACCGGGGAAGGCGGGCTGCATAAAGACCTGGATGAGTACCGCGAAAACACGATCGTTCAGGTCGCTTCCGGAAGATTCGGGGTAAATCCCAGGTTCTTTAAGAACTGTGTGGCCGTGGAGATAAAGATAGGCCAGGGAGCAAAGCCCGGCATTGGCGGGCACCTGCCGGGAGAAAAGGTGACCGGTGAAATCTCTAAAACCAGGATGATTCCCGAAGGCGCCGATGCCCTTTCTCCGGCCCCGCATCACGACGTCTATTCCATAGAAGACTTGAGACAGCTCATCTATGCCATCAAGGAAACCACCCACTATGAAAAACCCGTTGGAGTAAAGGTTTCTGCAGTACATAACATTGCGCCCATTGCCGCCGGGATTGCCCGGGCCGGGGCGGACATAATTGCCATAGACGGGTTCAGGGGAGGGACCGGGGCGGCGCCCCGGAGAATCAGGCAGTCTACGGGAATCCCGATCGAGCTGGCAATTTCCGCGGCGGATAAGAGACTGCGGGAGGAAAAAATCCGGCACCACGTTTCCCTCCTGGCGGCCGGCGGTATCCGGACCTCGGCCGACGTGCTGAAAGCGATCTGCCTGGGCGCAGATGCCGTTTATATCGGGACTGCCGTCCTGGTGTCCCTGGGCTGCGGATTGTGCCAGCGCTGCTATGCCAGCAAATGCAGCTATGGGATCACCACGAACCGGCCGGACCTGGTTGAAAGGATCGATATTGATCTGGCCACCGAGGCCCTGCTAAATCTTATTCAGTCCTGGTCTGACGAAATCAAAGAGCTGATGGGAGGAATGGGCATTAATACGATCGGTTCTCTGGTTGGAAACAGGGACAGGCTGAGGGGCATACACCTTTCAACATTGGAGATGGAAGCTTTGGGGGTAAAACAGGCCGGACTGTAGACCGGTCTGAAGGGAGGCTCCGGAGCCGGGTGCCCCGGTTAATTAAGGAAGAGATAAATGGGAAGCAGGTCATTGCGGATAAGGGTGGGAAACATGCCTTACCGGAATCTCAACCGTTTGATTGAGGACAATATAGCAGCCGGAGTCCGGCATTTTCTTTTGGAAAATGTCATCGGACAGCGTTATATCGGCGTGGGACTCGATTCCGGCATAAAAATTGAAATTCGGGGCATACCCGGACAGGACCTCGGCGTTTTTATGGGTGGGGCGGAGATCGTGGTGCATGGAAATGCCCAGGACGGGGTAGGAAATACGATGAATGACGGTTTTTTGGTTATTCACGGTAATGTGGGCGATATCCCGGGCCACATGGTGCGAAACGGGAAAATCTATATCAAGGGCTCGGCCGGGTACCGAGTGGGCATCATGATGAAAGAGTATCAACAGAAACAACCCCTGATGATCATTGGGGAAAAGACGGGAGACTACCTGGGAGAATATATGGCCGGTGGAACGGTTGTGGTGCTGGGCTATAACTCAGGTCTAGATGAAACGCCTGTGGGAAGGCATACCGCTTCCGGTATTTTCGGCGGAAAAATTTTCATCAGGGGAAAGATTTCCAGGCACCAACTGGGAGAGGGAACGGTCCTGGAGAAAGCGGGTCCAGCCGACCTGGAAAAAATAATTCATTACCTCCGGGAATTTGCCGGGATCTTTGACCTCGATCTCAATCGTATTCTCGATTATCCCTTTTCAATTATCAAAAGAGCCGGGGAAAGGCCATATGGTGACCTGTATGTACCCGGGAACAAAATCTCCAGAAACCTTAAGCCCCTGCACCGGAATCTCGAGCCTCCCTGTTCTTCAGCCTGTCCGGTAGGCATTCCCAACCCGGTGATTATCCGTAAGCTCAAGGGTGGGCTCAGCGAAGAAGCCTTCGATCAGCTCGATGATTACACACCTTTCCGTTATTCGTGCTGCGGCCTGGTCTGCCCGGGCCTCTGCCGGACCGCCTGCACCAGGAACAGTTTCGATGGGCCGGTAAGAATCGATGAGATTGCCAGGGACTACCATCCGACCGAACGGGTGAAAAGACTCGAAGGCTTAAAAATTGATAAAATCGTAATTATAGGCGCCGGGCCCGCCGGGTTAGCTGCCGCCTGGCACCTGGCCAGAAGAGGGTACCCGGTCGATGTTTATGAAAAAGAAAAGGATCTGGGCGGCAAGCTTACCCATAATATCCCTGAAGAGAGACTGACCCGCGAGAATGTTGAACGGGACCTGAAAAGGATTCGCTCCCTTAAAATCAATTTTATCACCGATACGGAAGTTGATAAAAAATTGTTCAAGCGGTTCAGAGAGGAATATCGGGCCGTTATCATCGCCGTGGGCGCCCAGAATCCCAAAAGGCTGGGCTTTCCGGGTGAGGAGAAGGCGTTCTCCTCTTTTCATTTTCTTCGCTCTCTGAAAGCCGGATCAAACTCCTATGATCTTGCCGGTAAAGAGGTACTGATCCTGGGAGCCGGAAATGTGGCCATGGATGTGGCCTGCGAATGCCACCGTCTGGGCGCGGCAGCCGTAACTGCTGCCGATGTGCGTAAGCCGGCCTCTTTTGGCAGGGAAGTGGAGAGGGCCAGGAGCCTGGGAACGAAGATCCTGTTTCCCTGGTTTATTGAGAGCTACCGGGATGGTATGGCCTATTTCAAGAACGGGAAGCGTTTGAAGGCGGACTTCCTGATTGAGGCAGTGGGCGAGACCCCGGAGCTTCTATTCTTGAGTAAAGAAATGCTTGTTTCCGGCACTACTTTTACCACAAATATTCCTAAAGTGTATGCTGCCGGCGATGCGGTCGCCCCGGGCCTGGTTACTCACTCCCTGGGCATGGGCAGGAAGGTGGCGGGGATTATTCATAAAAATCTACAGGGTATCCCGACCGAAGAAGAAACTCCCACCCCGGTTGAAAAAAAGCGAATCAATCTTCTCTATTTCCGGGAAAGAAACGGCTTTTCCTCTCCACTGGACGATTGTCTATCCTGCGGGACCTGTATTCAATGCGATATCTGTATTGAGAGCTGTCCCCGTAAGGCCGTTAGCCGGGTCGATGAGAGTTTCAAGGTGGATCAGGCGTTATGCTCGGGCTGCGGTGCCTGTGCCTCTGTTTGCCCGCGGGGGGCCGTAACCATGATCGCCCGCGGTACCGGGGTTTAATTAAATGTCATAGTAGAGGGCGAACTCCCAGGGGTGAGGGCGGAGGTTGAGGGCCATTATCTCATTATTGAATTTATATTCGATCCATTTCTCAATCACATCCTGGGTAAAGACATCTTCCTTTAAAAGATAATCGTGGTCATTTTCCAGGGCTTTAAGTGCTTCCTGGAGAGAGGCCGGGGCCTGGGGGACCCCGGCCAGCTCTTCGGGCGGCAGATCGTAGATGTCTTTGTCCAGGGGCTCGCCGGGATCGATCTTATTCAGTATTCCGTCCACGGCGGCCATCAGGATCGCCGAAAAGGCCAGATAGGGATTGCAGCTAGGATCGGGACAGCGGAATTCGATCCTCTTGGCCTTTGGAGAGACAAAATACATGGGAATCCTGATCGCGGCGCTGCGGTTTCGCCTGGAGTAAGCCAGGTTGACCGGGGCTTCAAAGCCGGGAACCAATCGTTTGTAGCTGTTCGTGGTCGGGTTGGTAAAGGCCAGGAGAGATGGCGCGTGTCTCAGAATTCCTCCAATGGCGTATAACGCGGTCTCCGAGAGCCCGGCGTACCTTTCTCCGACAAATAGGTTCTGCTCTCCTTTCCAGAGGGAAAGATGGATGTGCATTCCGCTTCCGTTATCGTTGTAGATGGGTTTCGGCATGAAGGTCACGGTTTTATTGTATTTCCTGGCCGTATTCTTTACCACGTATTTGTATTTGAGCACGTTGTCGGCCATAGGCACCAGCTCGCAGAAGCGCATATCGATTTCGGACTGTCCCCCGGTGGCCACTTCGTGGTGCTGGGCTTCGACCGCGACTCCCACTTCTTCCAGGATTAGGACCATCTCGCTTCTCAAGTCCTGAAGGCTGTCCGTGGGAGGAACGGGGAAGTATCCTTCCTTATAGCGCGGCTTATAGCCCAGGTTGGGCTCTTCCTTACGTCCGGTATTCCAACGCCCTTCGGTGGAATCGATGTGGTAATAACCTTCATGTTCGTTCTGGTCAAAGCGAATATCGTCAAAAATGAAAAACTCGGCCTCGGGTCCGAAATAAGCCGTATCAGCAATTTTTGTGCGCTTCAAATAGCTGGTTGCTTTCAGGGCAATGTTCCGGGGGTCCCGGGTATAATCTTCTCCTGTAATGGGATCGCAGATATTGCAGATCAAAGCCAGGGTCTTTATTTTCATAAAGGGATCGACAAAGGCCGAGTCCGGAACAGGCTTTACCAGCATGTCCGACTCGTTGATGCTCTGCCAGCCCCGTATGCTGGAGCCGTCGAAGCCGAATCCTCTTTCAAAAGAATCCTCCTCCAACTCTCTGGCCGGAACCGAAAAATGCTGCCACAGTCCGGGGAAGTCCATGAATCGCAGATCGACCATCTTAATATCTTCCTTTTTAATAAAATCAACTACATCCTGAGCCGTTTTCATGCCTTTCAAAGTCTTCTCCTTGGTTGAAATGTATGATATAACCTACTCGCTGCGGGCACAAATATCAAGCAAATAGTGTGCCAAATCAAAGGTGATATTGGCGACCTCTATTTCTTTGCTAGGTAAATAAATAATTGGGCCGGATTCCGAAGGCTGTATCCTATACCTACATTATTGTAGGAATAAGTAGGTATGATCTACATTTATGTAGATTTTACAAGCGCCGGCCGGAGGGGCGGAAGCGGCGGGGATTGATCCCATACCTGTGAATCCTCAAGCCCATGATCCGCTCGGTGATTCCCAGGGACCGGGCCGCTTTGGCCGTGTTTCCCCGGGCGGATTTGAGCGCATCCGAAATGAGCTCCTGCTCCACATTCTCGATTGCCGTTTTCAACCTTCCTTTAAAGGCGGTGCCGCTCGCTTCGGCAGTTTGCAGGGTGGGCGGCAGATAGTGGCCGTGAATCACATCATCCCGGCTCAAGAGCACCGCCCTTTCTATGCAGTTCTCCAGCTCCCGTACGTTTCCCGGCCAGTGATAACTCATCAGCATGTCGATCGCCGGGGTTGAGATCCGGCGGATATCCTTATGATTGATCCGGCCGTATTTTTCCACAAAACTGTCCGCCAGGAGAAGAATGTCCGTTTTTCGCTCCCTTAGGGGGGGGATATGGATCGGAAAGACATTCAGTCTATAGTAGAGATCCTGCCTGAACTTTCCGGCCGCGATCAGCTCTTCCAGGTCCAGGTTTGTGGCGGCTATCAGGCGGACGTTCACCTTGATCGTGTCGGTGCTGCCGACCCGTTCGAACTCTTTTTCCTGGAGGACCCGGAGCAGTTTGATCTGGGTGGCCGGGGAAAGGTCGCCGATCTCGTCCAGGAAGAGGGTGCCTCTGTCGGATAGCTCGAACCTCCCCTTTCTCATCGCTATGGCGCCGGTGAACGCTCCCTTTTCGTGGCCGAAAAGCTCGCTCTCTATGATTGATTCAGGCAGGGCGGCGCAGTTCACCTTTATGAACGACCTATTGGCCCGCAGGCTGTTGTAGTGGATGGCATGGGCAACCAGCTCCTTGCCGGTGCCGCTTTCGCCGCGGATCAAGACCGTGGCCTCGCTCTTTGACACCTGGGCGATGAGGTCGTACACCTCCTGCATGGCGTTTGAGTTGCCGATTATATTGGAAGGCTTGAAGCGGTCCTTCAATTCCTCCTTGAGGCGAATGTTTTCTTCGAGCAATCTCCGGCGCTCTTCCTGCGCTCTCTGGCGGAGCTTGACCGCCTGGGCGATCATCGACGCAATTATGGAAAAGAGGCGGATGTCGTCTTCTAAAGAGGTGTTCTCGGCGAAGGGTTTATCCGCGCTGAGGGCTCCGATGACCTTATTTTCCAGCTTGATCGGCACGCTGAGGTAGGAGACTTCCCCGTCATCTTCCCGGTTCAATGCCCCGGTCCTGTTCAGAAAGAGGGGCTCCTCGGAAACCTTGGGAATGATGGCCGGCTTTCCGGTCTGGAAAACCTTTCCGATTACTCCTTCACCGATCTTATACCTTCCCTTTTTTTGCTGGCTGGGAGAAAGACCATAGGCGGCTTCGATTGAGATTTCCCCGGTTTCCCTGTTGAGGAGGGTCAGGCTGCCCCTGGTAATTCCCTTATAGCGAGCGATCAGTTTAAGGACCGGGCCCAACGCATCCCGGAGATCGAGGCTGGAATCGAGGACCCGGCTGATATCGAAGAGGAGGGAAAGCTCCTCGATCTTTTCTTCTACGTAGGGTTGTGAGTGCAGTCTGCTCATTTGACTTTCCCGGTTTTCCTACTTTCCGGTAGGATTAATTTTAACGGCCTATATTTTTGTATTTGATTTTCCGGCCTGCGTCAACCGGGCGGGTCAGAAAAGGCATCTCAGCCGAACCTGAGGCTTAT
>CAZERV010000011.1:0-25737 GCA_964514815.1 uncultured Spirochaetaceae bacterium
GGGGGGCTGCCGGCGGAAAGGTGAGTGGGGATGATCTCATCCCCATTTTGCAGGAGATACAGGAGGCATACGGTTATCTTCCCCGGCCCGTGCTGGACCGGGTAAGCGAGCGGACCGGCATCCCGGCCAGCCGCATGTACGGTGTAATCACGTTCTATGACCAGTTTTACCTGGAACCCCACGGCAAACATAACGTTCGCTGCTGCCGGGGCACGGCCTGCCATGTCAGCGGCGGTAAAAAGGTCATTAACTCGGTGAAGAGCGCTCTCGGCATCGAAGACGGCGAGACGACCGGGGATATGCTCTTTTCCATGGAGACGGTAACCTGCCTCGGCGCCTGCGCCCTATCACCGGTAATGGTGGTTGACAATACCTACCACGGCAGGATGTCTGCCCGCCGGGCGGAACAGGTCCTGCAGCAGCTAAAAGTGGAGGAGGGATGATGCTCGGCTCGATTCAATCGTTCCGCAAACATCATGAGGCCCTCAAGAAGGCGCTTGACCCCGATAAGAGGATGGTCACCATCTGCGGCGGAACAGGCTGCACCGCTTTCGGTTCGTCCAATGTCAGGAAAGCCTTCGAGTCAGAAATTGAAAAGCGAGGTTTAGCCGATGAAATTCCGGTTAAGGTGACCGGCTGCCACGGGTTCTGCGAAAAGGGACCGGTGGTGGTCATAATGCCGAGCAAAGTGTTCTACCCCAGCGTACAGGTGGAGGACGTGTCCGGGATCGTCGAAAAAACGGTCCTGCGCGGCGAGATTATCGAAGAGCTTCTCTATGTCGATCCGGCCACGAAAGAAAAGATCGTCTACGACCACGAGGTGCCGTTTTACGCCAAACAGACCAGGCTGGTCTTCCGACTCAACGGCCTTCTCAATCCGACCGATTTGGATGATTATATTGCCCACGATGGCTATGCGGCGCTGGCCAGGGCGCTTTCCGGGATGACCCCCGAGCAGGTGATAGAAGAGGTGCGGGAGGCCGGGCTGCGCGGGCGAGGCGGTGCGGGTTTCCCGACCGGGGTGAAATGGGGTTTTTGCCGGGCTGCGGCGGGAGAAGAGAAATACCTGGTCTGCAACGCCGATGAGGGAGTCCCGGGTGCATTCATGGACTGCAGCCTCCTGGAAGGCACGCCGCACGCGATTATCGAGGGCATGATCATAGCCGCCTATGCCATCGGTGCCTCCCGGGGCATCATCTATGTCCGCACCGAATACCCTCTGGCGGTGCGCAATACCGGGACCGCTCTCCGGCAGGCCGGCGAGGCAGGGCTGTTGGGAGAAAATATTCTGGGCACCGGATTCAATTTCGAGATTGAGATCCGCGAGGGAGCAGGCACCTTCATCTGCGGAGAAGAAACCGCCCTGATCGCTTCCCTGGAAGGCCGGCGGGGAATGCCGCGCCCGCGTCCGCCATTCCCGGCCAACCGGGGCTACCGGGATAAGCCGACCAATATCAACAATGTCAAAACCCTCGCCAATGTGCCCCTCATTATTTTAAAAGGGAAAGACTGGTACCGCTCAATAGGCACCGAGAAAAGCAAGGGCACCAAGATTTTCGCCCTGTCCGGGAAGGTGAATAACACCGGCCTGGTGGAGGTACCGATGGGCGCCACCCTGCGCCGGATCGTGTTTGATATCGGCGGCGGCATACCCAGGAACAGGCGGTTCAAGGCGGTCCAGATGGGCGGGCCTTCCGGGGGATACGTTCCGGCGCGGTTCCTCGACCTGCCCATAGACTACGATTCGGTCAAGGAGATCGGCGCGGTCATGTGCTCCGGCGGCCTGATCGTCATGGACGAAAACACCTGCATAGTGGACATCGCCCGTTTCTTCATGGAGTTCGTACAGAAGGAATCCTGCGGTAAATGCGTGCCCTGCCGGGTCGGCACCAGGCATATGCTCGATATCCTTACCCGCATCTGCAGCGGTCTGGGCCGGGAAGGCGATATCGAGCGGCTCGAAGAGCTGGCCGGAGCGGTAAAAAGAGCTTCTCTCTGCGGTCTCGGACAGGCTGCACCGAATCCGGTGCTTTCCACGATCCGCTACTTCCGCAAGGAGTACGAGGAGCACATCCGGGAGAAGCACTGCCGGGCCTCGGTCTGCGAGGCGCTTGTTCCTTCGCCCTGCGGTCATGCCTGCCCGGCAGGGGTGAACGTGCCTCAGTATGTTGCCCTTATCAACGATAACCGGCTGGATGAAGCCGTGAACATCATTCGCCGGCGCAATCCGTTCATCTCGGTCTGCGGCCGCGTCTGCGACGCCCCTTGCGAAAGGCGGTGCCGGCGCTCCGATCTGGATGAACCGGTAGCGATTCGCGCGCTCAAGCGTTACGCGGTCGATTATGCCGCCGACAAGAATAAGCCGCTTCTTCCCCCGGCCTCCGGGAAGAGGGAGGTGGCGGTGGTCGGATCTGGACCGGCCGGATTGAGCTGTGCCTATTTTCTGGCTCTGATGGGCCGGTCCTCGGTGGTCTTCGAGGAGCTGCCCATTCCCGGCGGTATGCTGGCCGTCGGAATCCCCGAGTACCGACTGCCCAAGCGCATCCTCCGGGAAGACATAGACTTCATTCTTTCCCACGGCATCGAGCTGCGCACCGGCGCGCCCGTCAAAGATATCGATGCTCTCCGGGACGAAGGCTATAAAGCGATCTTCATGGCAACAGGCGCCCACCTGGGCCGCGAGCTGGGCCTGGGGCAGGGAGACCTCAATGGGGTGGTGGACTCGGGGGTGGTGGATTCGCTGGAATTTCTGCGCCGGCGCGCACTCGGTCTCGAAGTCGAGTCCGGCCGGCGGGTGGCGGTAATCGGCGGCGGAAACGCCGCGATCGATACGGCCCGGTCTGCCTTGAGGCTCGGAGCGGAAAGGGTCTCAATCCTTTACCGCCGCACCCGCGAAGAGATGCCGGCCTACGAAGAGGAGATTGAGGCGGCCCTGGAGGAAGGAGCGGAGCTCTTTGAGCTGGTGGCGCCGAAACGCATCCTCTACCGGGACGGAGGCAGCGTGGACGGAGGGAAGAAAGTCAAGAAGAACGGGAAAGTCTCGGGTGCAGTGATGATCAGGATGCGTTTGGGAGATGCCGATGACACGGGCCGGCGCCGGCCGGTACCTATAGAGGGAAGCGAGTTTACAGTCGAATGCGATACGGTCATCCGGGCCATCGGCCAGAAGGCTTCGGTGGAAGCTGCGGTCCGGGTGGTGGAGCTCGGTTCCCGGGGAGGCATCCTGGCGGACAGCGCGACCGGGCGGACTTCCGCGCCGGATATTTTCGCCGGGGGCGATTGTGTCTCCGGCGGCGGTACGGTAATCGAGGCGATCGGTGCAGGGCAGAAAGCCGCAGTTGCTATCGACCGGCTGCTCGGCGGCACAGGAGTACTTCCGGCCAACGATGGGATGAGCATCCGGCGGCCGTCCGAAGAAGAATTGGAAAAAGCGGTTGCCCGGGCGGATGAAGACGTTTTGCCAGTAGAGGAACGGGCCGGCTGTTTTACTGAAGTCTTACTCGGCTTTACCCCGGGGGCGGCCTGCGTCGAATCCGGCCGCTGCCTGAGATGCGACCTGGAACGGGCCGAATCTCTGGGGACGCGGGAAGGTGCTTAATATGATGCATAATATAGAAGAAATCAGATTGACCATCGATGGAAAAGAACTGACTGCCCGGTCGGGCCAGACGATCCTGGAAGCCGCCCAGGCCGGCGGAGTTCATATTCCCCATCTCTGCTTTGACCCAAGACTCACGCCCACGGGCGCCTGCCGGCTCTGCCTGGTTGAGATAGAAGGCCAGGAAGGGCTGCACACGGCCTGTACCCGGCTTGCCGAGCCCGGGATGGCTGTTCATAACGACACGGCCGATATTCGGGAGCTGCGCAAGTTTACCCTCGAGCTTCTGATCAGCGAGCATAACCTTACCTGCACTACCTGCGACAAGGACGGCGACTGCCTGCTCCAGGATTACGCCTACGAGTACCGGATCGAGGAGAGCCGTTTCCCTTCAGTCATGATACCTCCCGGCGGGGAGAACTACACCACCGGAAACAAGGCAATGCATTACGACCCCTCGAAATGTATCCGCTGCCAGCGCTGTGTGAAAATCTGCACCGAAGTGCAGATGGTCGAGGCTTTAACATTGAAGGGGCGTTCGGGTGAAGTTCAGGTCACTACCGGGTTTGAGGTCGAGCTCAGCCGGTCGCCCTGCGAGACCTGCGGGCAGTGCTTGAGCACCTGTCCGGTGGGCGCACTTTACGAGCGGGCGGCAGCCGGCCGGGGCAAGGCAAAGGACCTCCGCCAAATCACGACTACCTGCCCTTACTGCGGCGTGGGCTGCCAGCTTGACCTCAATGTCAGCAGCAGGACCGGAAAGATCGTGCGGGTAACCAGCCAGGTAGGCTGCGTGCCCAATGACGGCAACCTCTGTGTGAAAGGCAGGTTCGGTATGGACTTCATCGGCCGGCCGGAGCGCCTTTCCCAACCGCTGATCAAGGAAAACGGGTCGTTCCGGAAGGCTTCCTGGGATGAAGCTCTTGACCTGGTGGCTTCCCGGCTGGCGAAGATAAAGGAAAAGCATGGGCCCGATACCCTGGCGGGCTTAAGCTCAGCCAAGACCACCAACGAAGACAATTACATCATGCAGAAGTTCGTGCGCGTGGTTTTGGGGACCAATAACGTCGACCACTGCGCCCGGTTGTGCCACGCCTCCACGGTTGCAGGCCTGGCCAGGGCCTTTGGAAGCGGCGCCATGACCAACAGCATAGAAGAGCTTCGCCGGGCTCCGCTGATCTTCGTCATCGGCTCCAACACGACCGAATGCCATCCGGTGATCGGTATCTTGATCCGCCAGGCAGTGGCTTCGGGCAGCAGGCTCATCGTAGCCGATCCGCGCCGGATCTCCTTAAGCGGTATAGCCGAGATACATCTGCAGCAGCGACCCGGCACCGACGTGGCCCTCATAAACGGGATGATGAACGTGATCCTGGAAGAGGGTCTCGCCGATCAGAAGTTCATCGAGGAGCGCACGGAAGACTTCGAAGGCTTCAGGAAAGCGGTGGTCGAATGCCCACCTGAGCCGGCTGCGAAAATCACCGGGGTGCCCGCCGAAGATATCCGGCTGGCGGCCAGGCTTTACGCCGCCTCCCCGAGCGCCTCCATCGTGTACTCGATGGGCATCACCCAGCACACCACCGGCACCGATAACGTGCTCTCCCTGGCCAACCTGGCCATGCTCACCGGCAATGTCGGCCGGGAGTGCGGCGGGGTCAACCCGCTGCGGGGTCAGAACAATGTCCAGGGCGCCTGCGACCTGGGCGCGCTGCCGAACGTGTACAGCGGGTACCAGCGCGTGGACGATCCGGCGATCCGTGAAAAGTTCGAGAAGGCCTGGGCTGCTAAATTACCGGATAAGCCCGGCTTGACCGTGGTGGAGATCATGAACGCCGCCGCCGAAAAGAAGGTCCGGGGGCTCTATATCATGGGCGAGAACCCGATGCTGAGCGATCCCGATATCAACCACGTTCGGGAAGGTCTCGAAGCGCTAGATTTCCTCGTGGTCCAGGATATATTCTTGAGCGAGACCGCCCAGCTTGCCGACGTAGTGCTGCCTGCCTGCAGCTTCGCAGAGAAGGACGGGACATTTACTAATACGGAGAGGCGGGTGCAGCGGGTGCACAAGGCGGTGGAGCCGCCGGGAGAAGCGCGGGAGGACTGGCGTATCATCTGCGACCTCGCCGGGCGCCTGGGCTACCAGATGAGCTACCCCGATGCGGGAGCGATCCAGGACGAGATAGCCACGCTCACCCCCATTTACGGCGGCATCACTTACGACCGGTTGGGCGGAGTCGGGCTGCAGTGGCCCTGCCCCACCGGGGACCATCCAGGGACGAAATTCCTGCACGAGGGGAAGTTCACCAGGGGGAAGGGGAAGTTCCACCCGGTCAGCTTTCTGCCGCCCCAGGAGCTGCCTGACGGAGAGTATCCTTTCGTATTTACCACCGGACGCTTGCTGGAACACTGGCACACCGGCACCATGACCCGCAGGTGCGAAGTCCTTCACGATCTCGTGCCCCACGGCAACCTGGAGCTCCATCCCAGGGACGCCGGAACCATCGGGGTGAAGGCCGGAGACACGGTGGCGGTAAAATCCAGGCGCGGCCGGATCGAGGTTCCTGTCGGCATTACAGAACGGGTGGCGCCGGGCACGGTCTTTCTCGCTTTCCACTTTAAGGAGCATCCGGCCAATGCCCTCACCATCGCCGCCCTGGACCCGATAGCTAAAATTCCGGAGTTCAAGGTCTGCGCCGTCAACGTAGAGAAGCTTTAACCATTATCGATTCGTTGGGATTTGCTTCTATAATTAAGCGCCAGTGGTTTTTATTCTGGAAATGGCCTCAAGCTTTTAATTGACTTCAAGGCTCAATGGTTGAGCCGAGCAATTTCAGGAACTGTCTCATCCAATCCGGATGAGCCGGCCAGGCCGGGGCGGTCACAAGATTGCCATCGGTGACGGCGTTGGAAAGGGTTTCATTTGCCGTGCCCAGCCTGGCGCCTGCCGCAATAGGTTTATTAGCTTCGGTAAAATGCCTGGTGATTTAAAGGACTTGCTGATTCAGACGCAGATATTCCGGAGCCCTTCCTCCCGGTATAACCCGGGCGTCGTAGTTTTCTGCCCTGATTTCTGCAAAGGTGGCATTCAGCAGGAAACGGTGTCCGGGAAATTCCGCGTAGGTCTGGTTTCCTATAAAATCGTGTACGGCCGTCTTGATCGTTTCTCCGGCTTTCTTATCCGGGCAGACAGCATGGATAGTGTGTCCGACCATGGTTAAGATTTGAAACGGCACCATCAGGATGGGCCAATTAGGAAGGCTGTAACATAAGCAAACCATCGATAGCTTTAAAATGACTATCCTGGGTGTAAAGTGCCAGACCATGCTGCATCGCAGAGGCTGCAATCCACAGATCATTCGCCGGAATAGGAGCGCCCTTTGATCTAAGCAAAAGATAGATATGTGCGTAAAACTCTGCAGTCTCTTCATCGATCCGGTCTAGGTAGACCCGCGGGCTGTTTAGAAAAGCCTTAAGCTCTTCTCGATTAGCCGATTCCCTGGATCCGGCCTTGAATCCGGCAATAAGCTCAACCAGCACAGTTATATTGAGGTGAATTTCCTCGCACCTTCGAAGGGTATGGATTACCTCGGGCCAATTTAGTTTAAAGGCAGTATAGATATTGGTATCGATTAGGATCCTCTTCATTTCCAAAGCTCTTCGTCGATCTGTTCGAACCCTTCTTGAATCCGGTTAAACTCCTCCTTATCCTCTTCATTCCAGGTGCCGGCCAGGCTGTCGAGGTCGTGATATTCCGGATACAGTTTCGGCTTATCAAGATGAACGGCTTTCTTAAGAAGTTTCAACATGGTGGTATTTAAACTGTCTCCGTTTTCTTTCGCTGCCTTTCTTAGTTCCCTTTCCAATTCTTGATCTATACCACGGATTGTTATTGCTTTCATAACATCCTCCAGGCTCTGCTATTATTTCATGATTATATAATGCAACTATAAAGTAATTGCAATTGCAGGCATTGTCAAGCTGTAAACAAAATTCCATTAAAATTCTGAAAACTATTGCATTCTGGGGAGGGAACTGTTTAATGGAGATTAATTAAGGGAAGCAGGATCAAGGGTGAAGTTTTCACTTCTACCAGCCGGCGCCCATAAAGATCAACGTCATCGGCTCCACAGTTCGTTCTATTATTTCATCCTTTGAATTCCTGTAAACGAAGTGGAGAAGCCGGTTATTGATTATGGAATCGTGGATCGCCATAACCCCAGGGAAGAATATCGATGGCAAACTGCTCGAGATGAAGCCCCTGTGATTAAGGCATTATAATAAGGAACTGGCGGATTATTCATACTTCCATCGCGGCGGTACTTCGATGAGCGGCATGACTTCAGTTTTTCAAGCTTCAGATCTCTCAGAACAGAATGAATTGATTTATTCATAGTAGGCGCGTCGGCATATTTGAGCTCACAGGCCCAATTTTTTCCTTCATGCTTCCAGAAAAGGTCTACTTCAGATCCAGCATGGGTGCCCCAGAAATAGGCTTGCTCTTCGGGCTTACCTATGCTGCGCCAGGCACATTCCAGGGCGAACCCTTCCCATGAGCTCCCCAGCCTCGCATGTGCAGTGAGAGCTTCCTCTGTTTCAATCGATAGAAGACTATGGTAAATTCCCGAATTTCTTATATAGAGTTTCGGTCTTTTTATGAGCCGCTTGCCAATACTTTCATACCACGGTTGGAGAAGCCTTATCATGAAGGTGCCCCGAAGAATCTCAAGATAGCTGCGGACCGTCGTATCGGCTACTCCAAATGATCTTCCGATCTCAGAAAAGTTCACAATATTTCCGTGGTAAAAACTAATCATTTGCCAAAAGCGGCGCAGGGTCTCTGCCGGAATCCGAATTCCCAGGACTGGTATATCTCTTTCAAGGAAAGTTCTGATGTAATCCTCTCGCCATTGGAAGCCCAGGGCTTCATCTGAGGCTAAGAAAGAGAGTGGAAGTCCGCCGCGGAGCCACAATCTCCTTAATTGGCTTTTTTCCAGGTCTGTAGGATGAAATCAGTGCAGGACATAATACGATATTCTCCCTGCCAGGCTTTCTGAGCTTTCTCGTATCAATTCCGGTGAAGTGCTGCCAAGAAGCAGGTAATGTTGATTTGGATAAGTGTCGACAAGATATCGAAGCAGGGGAAAAAGCTCCGGTTTTCTCTGTATTTCATCTATAACTATTAAACCGGAAAGACGCTCCAGGGTTAGCTGCGGGTGTTCAAGACGAGCAAGGTCCCGAGGATTTTCGAGATCAAAGTATTCATCAGCGAGGAATTGCCTGGCAAGTGTTGTTTTTCCCGATTGCCGTGGACCTAGAAGTGCCGTTATTTTAAAGGCCTTGATACGTCTTTCTATCTCCTGTTTATCGGTGATTCGATCAATAAGAGTCATTCAGATATGATGGCCTGATTTCATTGAAATTTCAAGGAATTAGATAAAGCGAAAGTTGAAGGTCTTCCCAACTTGTACTCCGGGAAACTCGTGCTTCTATAAAGTATGCTTTCTCGAGCGCCTGCTGCGGACGATCATCATGGCCAGGAGAGGAAGCAGGGCCAGAACGATCAGCACGGTCCCGGTCCCGGGACTCCTGATGATCCGAATTTGGCGCTCGCTGCCGGTAAGGACATTTCCCATTTTGTCCCGGACCCGGAGCTTGATTCGCCTTTCGCCCCTTGAGATGGCAATGTGGAAGGCTTTCAGGCTGGGATCCCGGTCCTTATGGGCTCCCTCCGGGTCGTAGGGAACGATCCTGTAGCCCAGGGCGGCTCCTTTGACCTGCTCCACGTAATAGGGCTTCTCTAAAACTGTTACCGGGTTACGGTCGGAACCGATCACTTCGATACGGGCTTCGGGGACCTGCTGTATTCTGACCCATTTCATAAGGTTCGGGTTTCCCCGGCTGTCGTTTTTCTTGAGCTTTTCGTAGAATAGATCGTTGTACTCCTGTTGGAAGAAGGGGCGCAGGTAGATATCGGTAGAGCCGTCCATGTAGAGGACCGAAGCAGGTCTTTTTGACTCAACCGGCCTGGTCCACCTATCCCCGGGAATCACCTCCAGCCCGATGCCCTGGTCCCTTCGCTTATTGAAAACCACTACCCGGCGCTCGGAGTCCTCCATAACGGCCCCCTCTTCGGTGAAGAGGCGAATACCGTACTCACCCACTGGGAGGTTAAGGATAAAGGCCTCCTGCACCTGGACGGGAGGAACGATATATTCTTTGGGGTACTCAGGCTGCTCGGGAGGGTGCAGAGTCTCCAGGTTCTTTAAAAGCTCCGAGACATCCTCTCCCGCTTCCCGGAGCTCGCCGGTTTTCTTGATCAGCTCTTGAAACATGAGGTCATAGACGTATTTGGCCTTTTGATACTCCTGCACGGAATCCCAGTAAGCGTTTAGAATATCCTGGTATCGAGCCCAGGCCTCTTCGGCCTTTTCCCCCTGGTCCACCTTCCAGTTAAGCTCGTACTCGCCCCGAATGTTATAATAGGTGTATTTCTTCTGCTCCAGCATCCGGGGATCCTCACCCCCTGTCTTAAGCTCCAGCCTGCCCTCGAAGAGAACGTTCAGGGATTCGGTATCGGTTTTCCACTCCCCGGTAATGGGCCAGTAGTAGACCAGGGTTTTGCGGACCGAAAGGAAGTTGTCCACCCCGGCGATCAGATAAATGGCGTCGGAAAACTCGCCTGAGAAGGTGGGTGAATAATCCTTGCCGTTGAAGGCCAGAATCGTGTAGATGAGCTGTTCCTTTCGCACCGGAACGTCTCCGTACAGCATAAAGCCGGCGAAGAACAGTAGCATGAATGCCCAGATCTTTTTCATGCCCTGACCCCCTTCACTTTAAGCGTGATATGGCTCAAGAAGAGAAGAGCTCCGGATACCGTAAGCAGCAGGATCAGACTCAAGACAATTTTCCCCGTCTCTCCCGCCTGTACCGCCTGTAGTCCGAGATTAGAGTAGAAAAAGGGAGAAAGCCACTGGACCACCCAGGCGAATACCCGGGATAGTGTTTGCACATAGTCGCTGACGATGGTAAAAGAGCCTAAAAGAATGATCAAGAAAAAGAGGATGATCCCGGTAAACAGGGCGATGGCCGAGCCGGAGTTTTCGGTGAGGGAGGAGGCCAGAATCCCATAGGCATAGATACTCAGCGAGAAAAAGAGGATAAGCACCAGGGAGTAGGCGAACATGGGACCCAGAAGAAGATTGTTCATTAACGCTGCGGCCAGGAGGAAACAGGCGATGATTGCCAGGGAGAGGAGGCTAAGCAGGAGGTCCTTCACAAAAGAGGCCAGGAAATAGGCCGCGCCGTCCGCCGGCCCGTAGGCCAGCAGCTCCAGGGCGCCTACCTTTTTTTCCAGGCCGAATCTGAACACCGAGCTCACTGCCAGGTATATAAACACGGGAACGAAGCAGACCGAGAGAGCGAAGAGAAAGGGACCCTCGGCAAAGAGCTGCTCCACGAAAGTGGCGCCGAAGACGCCCTCCAGGGAGCGTCCGATCAGATCGTAGACGGGGTGAAGGTGATAGTTAAACCCGCTGGAATCTACGGATGCTGTAAAGCCTCGGACCAGAAAGTAGCCGAGCAGGAGCCCAAGGGTCAGGGTGATGTAGTAGCCCGGACCGATCAGGGTCTCCCTTACCTTGAGTCTGCCGATCACCCTTACTGCATGCAGCCGTTCGCTCATTTCCCGCCTCCTATACCGGTAAAAAGGTCGATGTTTTCCCTGGTAATGGTCACAAAGGCTTCCTCCAGGGACATGGTCTTCTCTTCGATTCTTAAAGGCACCAGCTTCTGCTCTATCAAGTATTTGGACAGATACTTTCGCTGGTCCCCCTCTTTGGGGACCTTCACTACCAGGGTGTTTTTGTGCCCGAAAGCGGCCAGCGCGAAGGGCAGCTTTTCGATCCTCTGCGGCAGGTCCGGAGGAAGCTCCTCCAGGTCCACGTGAATTTCCCGATCCTTAGTCAGCTTGGCAAGCAGGTCCTGCATACGTTCTTCGGCCATCAGCCGCCCATTGTATACGATGGCCACCCGGTGGCAGAGCTTCTCCATCTCCGATAAAAGATGGGAGGAGATGAAGATGGTCCGGCCTTCCCGGTTCTCGGCCAGGATGAGGTCCCTGATCTGCTTGATCCCCAGGGGATCAAGCCCCGAGATCGGCTCGTCCAGAAAGAGGATATCCGGATCGTGAAGCAGGGCCCTGACAATGCTCAGCTTCTGCAGCATGCCCCGGGAGTACTCGGAGATCCGCTTGTTCTTTACTTTACTGAGCTCCACAGACTCGAGTAGGCGGTCGATTTGCTCCTCCGCTCCCTTCAGATCGAAAAGATCGGCAAAGAGCTTCAGATATTCATGGGCAGTCATCCAGGTCCACATACCCTGGGGGTGTTTTTCCGGCACCACCCCGATTTTCTTTCTTAAGTCGAGTCGCCCGGGGCTGTACTTTTCATCGAAGAGAAAGATCTCCCCTTCAGTCGGCTTGATAATTCCCAGGAGCATCAGGATGGTCGAAGTTTTTCCGGCCCCGTTGGGGCCGAGAAATCCATAGATCTCTCCGGCTGGTATATTCAGATTGATCCTGTCTACCGCGGTAAAGCTACCGTAGCGTTTGGTCAAAGACTCGGTTCGTATCATTGCCCCCCCTCAACATTCCAGGAAGTAAAGATGAAGCTGCGTAGCTTATCCTTTGAGCCGTTTAGAAAGGAAGCCAGCTCCTCAGCATTGTTCTGTTTATAGGCTTTTTCCATCAGCTCATCCAGCTCTTCCGGGCTGATTTCCCGAGGATCGGGAACGATAAGCAGGTAATCGATAACCCGGAAAGGAGCCGGGTGGTTCTTTATCTTAGCCCCGGGAATGCGGGCGCTGTAACGAAAGGTAGTTTCCGGCAGGGGGTCCCAGCTCCACTCTATTTTTCCCAGGAAAAGCTCCTCCCCTCTCTCCGAGCCCTCATCCGTGGGGGTCTGGACAGGAAGACCCCCCTTCATCTGGACCGAGACCCGGGCGCCGATCCAGAGATCCAGGCAGGGGTGATTGAGCACGGCCCGGCCGTCTTCACCCACCGGACGGATTTCCTGGACGATATCATTACCTTCCAGGTCCTCGAAGATGATGAAGTGGTCCAGATTCGGAATCTCCAGGCCGACCAGCTCGACAGGCTCTTCGAGGCGGTTTTTCCCCTTTTTCAGAGTCACCGGCACTGTTTTCGTCTCATAGGCCGGGGCGGAGATGGTGAGCTCCGCCTCCCCGGGAATAAGTTTGGTGAAGCGATACCACACCGGCCCGGAATCGGACTGGTAATAGGCCCGCATGGTTCGGTCCTGAAGGGTGATGGTCGCATCCCAGACCCAGTTCTTGCTCACCGTATCCCGGACCTGGAACTCGAGATAGGTGTCAAAAGCCAACCCGGTAAGATAAACGGCCAGCGCGGCTGCGCCGAATACGATTGCTGCGATCAGGGCAATCAGGATGCTTCTTTTTTTCATGAAAAATCCTTGTCGATGATTTTGCCTGGAAGATGCAACTGGCTATTTTATCAGAATTATAGAGTTAGTCAAGGGGGTGAAAACTGCACCTTCATGTACGGTCTGATCCTGGTCATAGTGGTCTGGAAGTTCGCAGTCTCCGTTTCATGGCCCGTAGGTAAAAATTGCGCCCGGGGTTCGCCGATTCGAGGGTCCTCTTAAATTTCTCTCGATGCGCTTCATCTCGAATCGGTGTAACCACCAGTACCTGCCCGTCGATCCAGGGGCGGGGGCGATGCTTCACAACTGCCCAGAGTCAGGTGTGGTGCTTGAAGCCCTTGTGCAAACATGGGTCGTTTCCGCAAAGCATGTTCTTGCGGGACGACACGGAGTGGGTATATAATACGACAGCTTTCTCCTGAATTGTAATCATGAAAGCGAGAGGAAACTATGGGGATCATATCTACTAAGCTGAAAAATACCTTTTCTCAAATCAAAAAGCAGAAAATCATCCAGATTGATGACATTTATAAGGCTCTTAAGAAAAGTGAAGAAGATATTAAAACTATAAAAGCTCCGGATCAATTTGGACAAGATATGCACCCTGTTCACGCTGTCTATGCTTCAACACAGAATCTTGTTTCATATTTAGCAGAAAATCTATCAGTACTACCTGAATTTAAAGAATATTATGAGGCTGTCGGTGATGCTGAAGATGAGTACATGCCAGGTTATCCCCCAATGAGTCCCCTTACAACTTCCTATTTTACTCATTGGGCTTTTTTTGATCTTAGGCTAGACTTAGACCGAGAAACAATGGGCACATGTTTATCCGATATAGGGTCTGAAATTGGGATTCATAAAGGCTATATAGAATTGATCAGATTATTACAAGAATCTCGAATGGGGCTCTACTTGCACCAGGGCTTAGAAGACAAGAATGTGTTTCTTTATGAGATCTTTACAAAAAAACAATATAGATGCCATGTAGGTTCAGGATACACGGGAAGAAAAAATGAAATATGGTTTACCAGAATAGTTCCTCCCCCATTCGATATAAATGACCAATATATTGCTATTACGACTCCTTATGTGGTGATTGAAACTCTAAAAGAGGATTGGGAGGAATATTTCAATAGAACCTTGCCAGGAGTTGGAATTGATCCACCAATTTTAGCTTACAATGAACTAATGAAACATGGATTAGAAATAAATTATTGGAATGAATATATTTTCCAGGCATATTGTAATTTTTCAAATGATGTCATCTATCTTACAGGAATCCCTGACAAACCAAAAACTTTACCACATTCTGGAAAATACTCATCAGTTTAAGAAGACGAATATGGAAGAGGTTTACATATTTAAAGTTGCATTGAAATTTCAGAAAAGACTTTGGCGTAGGATTGAGATTAAAGGAAATCAGACTTTCAGTAGTTTTGATCAAATCATCCGTTCAGCGTTTAATCATGATACGTTTGATCATTTAAGCGAATTCTATTTAGGCGTGGCATGGCGCTCAGAAGGTTTAGGTGAAATCGATCCGTTTGGAGGAGGTAGTGGTTCTAAAACACGAATCAATCTACCTGGCCTCATTGAAGGCAACAAAATAGAATATGTGTATGATTTTGGTGATAACATCCAACATGTCATCACTCTGGAAAAGATTGTAGAGCCGGAAAAGAATGTCAAATATCCTCGCATATCTTCCCAAAATAAGCCCAAATATCAATACTGTGAAATGTGTGAGGCTAAAGGCATGAAGACAATTGCGACATGGATTTGCATTGAATGTTCAGAAAAGATAGAGAAAGCAGTATTCATGTGTGAGGAATGTATAGTGAAAGAACACGAATATCACGCCACAGAAGAACTACTCTACTGATTAACTCGGGAGTAACACTTAGATGGGGTTATTGGGGTGCTTCCCAGCTATAGGGTACCAGTCTACGGGGTTGGTGATCTCGGTTGACAAATAGGTAGAATTATTATCATTTCATTCGAGAAAGGCAGAGAAATTTAAAGACTTTAAAAAAGAGCAGATTAAAGAGATGTTAGAAAATCTTCCTGATCATCTGAATGTAACAAAATGGATCATTTTCTTTCTTCTACAAAATACCGTCTCAACAAGAGCTTTTAGAACTGATAAAAGAAATCAAAGAATAGAGAAAATGCCTTATTCTTTAGCCAACCCGCCATTGGGAATCTTCCTCTTTTAACGAACAGATGTTAGAATAGGGCATGTATATGACAAACAGGCATTCAACCGGCCGGTCGGGATGGGCCGTGCCGCAAAACAAGGAAAATGCTCTGGCCGGGGCTATCCTGGCCGGCGGGAAGAATGTCAGGATGGGGGGGCAGAATAAGTGTTTCTTCCGGGTGAACGGCATTCCCCTCATCAAGAGGACAATCGACCTTTTTGCAGAGATATTTGAAGAGATCATTCTGATCACCGATTCGCCGGGGAGCTTTAAAGAGTTTTCCCCAGGGATCATAATGGAATCGGATATATTGAGGGGGGTGGGCCCCCTGGGAGGAATTCACGCCGGTTTAAACCGGACTACCAAGGAGGCTGTTTTTTTCGTGGCCTGCGATATGCCCTTTCTTAAGAGTGAGCTGATTCGGGAAGAGATAAAGTATTTCAAAAAATTGGACTGTGAGGCCCTGGTGCCCAGGATCGGGAAATTGATAGAGCCTCTGCACGCCGTATACAAGAAGAGCCTGAAAGATAGTATCCGGTCTTTAATCAAATCAAAACAAGAATATTCAATCAGGAGCTTATTCCGGTCCATTAATATTAAATATCTCGAATTGGAAAATAAAAAGCAGAACAGGGAGATCTTCATCAATCTGAATACACCGAAGGATTTTAAAGATGCTTTTGCAAACAGGAGCGCTACCCTGCGGGCATCTACGACCTGCAAGCAGAGCCCGGAGGTTTCTTTTAGACCGGGATTTCCAGGCCGGGAGTAAAAATGGAATCCTTTAAAATCACGAAAATAAGAGGACCGCATAAGACCACAGTGGAAGATCTCCTAACCGAGGAAGTTCCCCTGAAACTCATGGCCGGGTATAAGTGCATTGCCACCCTCATCTGCTCCCCCGTGGACCTCGAAGATCTGGTCAGGGGTTTCCTGCTCACCTCGGGGCTGGTGGGAAAGCCGGAAGACATCGGGAAAATCGTTCTGAATCGAGCCACCTGGATCGCCTATATCTATTTGAACGGCGGAAATGAGCCGAACCTACCGGATTCAGGCGGGGTGATCGGCACCGGTTGCGGGGCCGGGGCTTTCAGGTTTTTTGACCGCCTCGATCAAAAGCCAGGCCGTATTCCCGAATCCTTTTCCGATTTCAGGATAAACCGCCGGCTGATCAAGGAATTGATGGCGGATTTCAAAAAGAGGTCTTTTATTTATAAAAAAACAGGCGGGGTGCACAGCGCCGCCCTGGCCGACCGCAGGGGCATTATCCTTTTCAGGGAGGATATAGGCAGGCACAATGCGGTGGACAAAGTGATCGGCCGGTATGTCCTGGAAAATCATGACTTCGAGGATAAAATCCTGGTGACCAGCGGGAGAATATCCTCTGAAGTTCTTCTCAAAATGCAGCGATTCAAGCTGCCGCTGATGATTTCCAGGAGCGCTCCTACCAACCGAAGCGTATACCTGGCCCGGGAGATGGGCTTAACCCTGGTGGGATTCGCCAGGGGAGATAGAATGAACGTTTACAGCGCCGAGGACAGGATAATTGTCTAACGAAATGAGTGGTGCCGGCACAGGTTTGACATCTGTTTCAGACCGGACTATATTGTTGATAGCGAGGCAATATGAAAATAGCGGTTACGGGAAAGGGCGGGGTAGGCAAGACCACTATTACGGCCTTGATGGCCAGAATATTGAGCGAATCGGGGCACAGAGTCCTGGTAATCGATGCCGACCCGGATATGAACCTGGCTACTATTCTCAATATCCCAGGGGAGAAAAAAATAACTCCGATCGTGGAGCTGAAAGAGTTGATTGCCGAAAGAACAGGGACAAGAGTCGGCGAGCCCGCTCCCTTTTTCACCTTAAATCCCAAAGTTGATGATATACCCGAGAAATATTGGGTGGAACAAGACGGGATAAAACTGCTCGTCATGGGGACGGTGAAAAAAGGGGGAGGCGGCTGCGCCTGTCCTGAAAATGCTTTCCTCAAGAGTCTTCTTTCCCATCTGATGGTGGCGCGACAGGAATGGGTGATTCTTGATATGGAAGCCGGAATAGAACATATGGGGAGAGGCACGGCCATCGGTGTCGATGAGATGCTGATTATCGTTGAGCCGAGCAGGACGAGCATAGAAACCGCTTTTAGAATCAAGAAATTAGCCAGGGATATCGGCATCGGCAAGATAAGATTAATAGGCAACAAGATCCGGACTGCGAGCGAAAGGGTTTTTTTGCAAGAATTTACCAAGGGACTGGATATTCTGGGCTATATTGACTTTTCCGAGGAGCTGAGAAAGATCAATACCAATGAAATTTCCGCCCTGGAGGTCGCCGGAAAGCCGATCGCCCAGATAGATGGGATTTTAAAAAGATTGGCCTCATAAGCCTTATAAATGGTATCCGATATAAGGGTGGTTTAATAATTATTGTCCTGAATAAATATTAGTATTAAGGTCTTGAATTGAAATTAAAACTGCTGTAATATGATCTCAACATACTGATAAGGCCACTTTTATGCTATGATAGCGTAAAAACTTGTTATTTTAGCAAGAAATTTTAAAGTCCATTGCAGTCGAAGACTGCAATGGGATAACTTAAGCGGCAGAATAAGCCTGGCACCGGCAACCATTTGCTGTGGAGAGTTTAAAGCGAGCATTCATGATGGAGGAATAACATGGCAAAGGAACTAACTTATGCGGACCAGGCTTCTCGGAAGATGGTAAAACGGGCGGCCGAACAACATATCGACATTGTATGGGACAGGTATGAAGCAATGCAGCCCCAGTGCGGCTTCGGCCAGACCGGGTTATGCTGTAAGAACTGTACCATGGGGCCCTGCCGGATCGATCCTTTCGGAAACGGTCCGAAAGTCGGTATCTGCGGCGCCACTGCAGACACCATTTCAGCCAGGAATATCGTGCGGATGATCGCGGCGGGCGCTTCGGCGCATTCCGACCACGGACGGGACATTGCCCATACTCTTCTCCTGGCCGCCGAAGATCCCAAGAGTGATTATAAGATTAAAGATGGGGAGAAGCTCAAATCAATTGCCGAAGTTTACGAAATAAAGACCGGGGGCAGGGATATCAAGGAAATAGCCGCAGATGTGGCCCGGGCGGCTTTAGAGGAGTTCGGCCGCTCGAGCGGAAACCTGAAAATGACCGGCACGGCGCCGCCGGCCAGGCAGAAACTGTGGCGCGAGCTGGGAATCCTGCCCCGGGCGATAGACCGGGAAATTGTGGAAACCCTGCACCGGACCGCCATGGGAGTAGATGCGGCTTATAAAAACATTATCAAGCAGGGGATGCGCTCCGCTTTGGCCGACGGCTGGGGCGGCTCCATGATCGGGACCGAGCTCTCCGATGTTTTATTCGGCACGCCGAATCCGATTCGTTCCAGGGCAAATCTCGGCGTTCTCCGGCAGGACCAGGTAAATGTGGTCCTTCACGGCCACGAGCCGACCCTTTCCGATATTATCGCCGTAATTTCCCAGGACAAGGACCTGCTGGCCAGGGCCAAGAAAAAGGGAGCGAAGGGGATAAACATAGCCGGGATCTGCTGCACGGCCAACGAGATCCTCATGCGCCACGGCATTCCGATCGCCGGCAGCTTTCTCCAGCAGGAGCTGGCCGTGCTGACCGGCGTGACCGACCTGATGGTGGTGGATGTTCAGTGCCTGATGCCGGGCTTAAGCAGTGTGGCGAAATGTTTTCATACCAGGCTCGTTACCACTTCGCCAAAGGCTAAAATACCCGGATTCGATCATATCGAGTTTCATGAAGATAAGGCGGTAAAGACAGCCACCGAGATCCTGGAAATGGCCATTGATAACTTCGGCAACAGGAACGGTCACGACATCTTCATCCCCCAGGAAACCGAGGGCCTAATCGCCGGATTTACCGCCGAATCGGTCTTTAACTTCCTGGGCGGAAAGTATCGAGCCACCTACCGGCCGTTGAATAACGCGATCATCGAAGGAAGGCTCCGCGGTGCGGCCGGGGTAGTCGGCTGTTCCAACCCTAACGTGGAATACGAGGAAAGCCATATCAAGATGGTCAAGGAGCTCATCAAGAACGATACCCTGGTGGTCACTACCGGCTGCAATGCCATCACCTGCGCCAAACACGGCCTCTTAAAACCGGAAGCGGCTTTCCAATATGCAGGAAAGGGGCTGCAGGAAATATGCCGGGCCGTGGGTCTGCCCCCGGTACTGCACGTCGGCTCCTGTGTCGATAACAGCCGCATCCTGAGAACTTTGAGCAGTATCGTCGCCGAGGGCGGGCTGGGCGACGATATCTCCGATCTTCCTGCAGCCGGCGCCGCGCCGGAATGGATGTCGGAAAAGGCGGTTTCTATCGGATTCTATTTCGTGGCCTCGGGGGTGTATACGATAATCGGACATCCCCTGCCCATGATGGGAAGCAGGAACCTCCACAGATACCTTACCGAAGAGATTGAAGCCGAGGTGGGCGGTAAGTGGGCCTTCGAGCTTGACCCGGTGGAGGCGGCCCACAAGATGCTCAGGCACATAGATAAAAAGAGAAAGGCCCTGAAGCTCAAACCCATGATGTATGAGCAGGCCTTTAAGCCCGAAGAATGATGTAATGTAGATGAGGGGCGGCGGTTAGAAAAACATGGAAGAAGAGTGGGGGAGAAGTGAGGAGATGCAATGGCTAGAAGATTAGCGGTAAATATCGAAACATGCATGGGTTGCCATTCATGCGAGCTTGCCTGCGCCGTGGCCCATTCCGACTCTAAGGACCTGGAATCGGTGCTCCGGGCTGAGGAGAGGCCCGGGTACAGGATCAATGTGGAGATTTACAGCAGCAGAGCAGTGCCTGTTAACTGCAGTCACTGTGAGGAAGCGGCCTGTATACTGGCCTGCCCCACCGGCGCGGTGCACCGGAAAGAAGAAAAGGGCCCGGTGCTGGTCGATGACGAGCGCTGTATAGGGTGCAAGATGTGCGTCCAGGCCTGCCCTTTCGGCATGATGACGGTCAGGTTTGACGGGAAGGGAGTGCTGAAGTGCGATCTCTGCCTGGAGAGGCTGGCCGATGGTAAAGAACCTGCCTGTGTGGAGGCCTGCCCGACAAAGACGATTATTTTCGCAGAAGAAGAAGATGCTAACCGGGTAAAGCGCCGGAAGGTTGCCGGGCAGTTGGTGGCCGCGCTGGAGCAGTCCGGGCCGGAGGATACCCGTGGGGGGCATGAAGATGCCGGTGAGCCGGGAGATGCCTGAGGTCTGGAGGATGCCTGGGGCAAATAAGGGGGGGGAAATGGTTACGGTGACCGTTTGCGTAGGCAGCTCGTGCCACATCAAGGGAGCGCGCGACGCGATCATGAGTTTTAACGAGTTGTTGAAAGAGCACGATCTCTCCGGCCGGGTCGAGTTGAAGGGCTCCTTCTGCATGGAGCGCTGCGGTGAGGGGATAAACTGGCAGATTGATGAGGAGCCGGTCACCAGCTCCAGTGCGGAAGAAGCGGTCGTAACTTTTAAGGAGAGGGTTATCGGAGAAAAAAAGACATCTTGAGAGACGGGATGCAATGGAACTGAGCGATAGACAGGAAACGAGAGAGCATATCAGCGCAATCCTGGAGCAGACTCCCAACGGGGTGCTTCTGGTAGATAAGGATACGTTCATTCACTATGTGAATCCTTCTTTCCGGGAAATGTTTCGTTGTTCCGGTGAGAAGATTCTGGGCCAGCCGGCGGCCAGGTTCGTGCACTGTGACTGTTTCGAAAGGGCCATCGCCGCCGGGGGAAGGCTCATGGTCAAAGAAAGCGATCCGGTGCACAGCGTAAGCTTCCGGGCCGGACTCTTCCCGATTGAGGGGGAGGACCTCTACTGCGGAATCTTTATCGATATTTCCGATGAAGAGAGGGCCAAGAAACACCTCCGCGACATCAGGGCGCAGACCCTGGAGCGGGCCCAGGAGGTGATCTCGCGGCAGATGAAAACTGCCCAGGAGATCGCCAGGCTCCTGGGCGAGACCACTGCGGAAACCAAGGTCCTGCTGGTAAAGCTCATGTCGCTGTGGGAGGAAGAAGGCGATCAGTGAGGTTTAATGGTTAATGAGGCTTTACTATGAATGGGGGACCAGGCAGGTTCATAAGCGCGGAGAGGAGCTCTGTGGTGACAGCATTGCCGTGTCCCGGCATGCGGATTTTGTGACCCTGGCCCTTTCCGACGGCCTGGGAAGCGGGGTAAAGGCCAATATTTTGGCCACCCTGACAACCAGGATTGCCATGCATATGCTGGAGAACGATATGCCCCTGGGCGAGGTGGTAAAGACCCTGAGCGAGACCCTGCCGGTGGATAGGGTGCGGAAGCTCGCCTACAGCACCTTCGCTATTGCCCAGTTTTTCAGCCAGGGTTATGCGCGGGTGGTCGAGTTCGACTCACCATTAGTGATACTCCTTAGGAACCGGAAGGTACTGCCCGTGGCCTTTGATGAGCGGTCCATTGAGGGTAAGACGATCCATGAAGCGGTTTTGAACCTGAAGGAGGGTGACTGGGTCATATTCCTTTCCGACGGCGTTCTGAACGCCGGTATAGGCGGGGTATACCCCCTCGGTTGGGGTTGGGACCAGGCGGCGCATTTTCTGGAAGAACACGCTCATCAGAAGCTGTCGGCCGAAGACCTGGCCTATAAAATAGCGGAAACGGTGACCGAGCTTTACGCCGGCCCCCCGGGGGACGATGTGAGCGTGGTGGTGATCAAGGTCCGGCACAAGCTCACCGCTACGGTCTTGACCGGACCGCCTTCGGATAGAAACACCGACGAAACCCTGGTATCGCGAGTCATCCGGCGGGTGGGAAGGCTCGCCGTTTGCGGCGGGACCACGGCCAAGATAGTGGCCCGCCACCTGGGTTTGCCTCTGGAGGTGGACCTGGGCACCATGACCCGGGAAATACCGCCTACGGCGCGGCTTGAAGGCGTCGATTTGGTTTCGGAAGGGATTCTGACGCTTACCAGGGTGAGCACTCTCCTCCGCTCGGGGGCCGGAAAAGATGCGGTGAAATTCCAGACGGACGGCGCGTCAAACCTGCTGCGTTTAATACTGGATGCGGACCACATCCACTTTATTGTCGGCCAGGCCGTAAACCCGGCCCACCAGAATCCGGATCTTCCCCACCAGTTGGGCATCAGGCTGACCGTGGTGCGGGAGATTACGGAGGAGCTCCGGGAGCGCGGGAAAGAGGTTTCTATTGAGTCTATTTAAACGGAAGGGATAAAAATGGCAGACGAGCTGATCAATGAGATTGTCACCCGCTATGAAGGTGACCTCGGGATGCTGATCCCGATGATGCAGGACCTTCAGACTGAATACGGATATCTGCCGGCCGAAAAGCTGCGCACCCTGTCGAAGCTGCTCAAGTTGCCGCTCACCCGCCTTTACGGAGTTGCCACGTTCTACACTTCTTTTCGCCTGGCTCCGAAGGGCCGTCATGAGGTTACTCTGTGCATGGGAACGGTGTGTTATCTGAAAGGAGCGAACAAAATATTAGAAGCGATTTGCGAGGAATTCCAATTGGAAGCCGGCGGCACGACGAGTGACCGGCTCTTTACCCTACAGCCGGTAAACTGCGTGGGAGCCTGCGCCCTGGCGCCCCTCATGTTGGTGGACGGCAAATACTACAACGACATGACACCGGATTCCGCGCTGGAGGTCATTCACGGTTTGGAAACGGAAGAGGCACCCTTTGAAAAGGAGCCCATTGAAGAGGAGACCATTGAAAAGGAGGCTGGAGCGTGACCGTATCCGTCGGCAAAGCGATCGGCAGTCCTGCGGACCTGGAGGCGTTGAGGAAAAAAATAAAAAAGAAGCGCGATCCTTCCGCCAGGATAGTTCGGGTTTGTATAGGCACCGGGTGCGCGGCCAAGGGCTCCCGCCGGCTCTACGAGCTGTTCTGTGAAGCGGCCGGCGAGGCCGGGGACAGCGTAGAAATCGAAGCTGTCAGCGTTGGCTGCCATGGTTTCTGCGAGCGCGGACCGATCATTGAAATCCAGCCCGGGGAAATAATATACCAGAGCGTCGAAGAGCCGGATGTGGAGGAGATCTTTCGCGAAACCGTGCTGAGCGGCCGAATGGTTGACCGCCTTCTTTACGAGGACCCGGTCAGCGGCAAGAAAGCCGTTACTGCGGAGGAAATACCTTTCTATAATGTTCAAAAGCGGATCGTCCTGGCTGAGAACGGCAGGATAGATCCTAAGAACATCGAGGATTACCTGGCTAAAGGCGGGTATTCGGCCCTGGCCAGAGCGCTGACCACCATGAGTCCCGAGCAGATTATCGCCGAGGTGGAGCTATCCGGGCTTCGGGGACGCGGCGGCGGCGGTTTTCCGACCGGCCGGAAGTGGAGATCGTGCCGGGAAGCTTCCGGGCTCCCGAAGTACGTGATCTGCAATGGCGACGAGGGAGACCCCGGCGCCTTCATGGACCGCTCGATCATGGAAGGCAATCCCCATTCCGTTATAGAGGGCATGATAGTCGGAGCCTATGCCATCGGGGCTTCCCAGGGTTATATCTACGTGCGCAACGAATATCCGCTGGCGGTGGAGCACCTCCGGATCGCCTTAACCCAGGCCATGGAGTACGGCTTTTTAGGTGAGAACATCCTCGGCAGTCCCTTCTCCTTCGATATCAGGATCAACCGCGGCGGCGGGGCTTTCGTCTGCGGTGAGTCCACCGCGCTCATGGCCTCGCTGGAAGGACGGCCCGGAGAGCCCCGGGCGAAATATATCCATACAGTGGAAAGCGGCCTCTATGAGAAGCCCACCAATCTCAACAACGTGGAGACCTGGACAAATATCCCGGCCATTATCAACAAAGGCGGCGAGTGGTTCGCCTCGATCGGCACGGAGACTTCCAGGGGCACCAAGGTGTTCAGCCTGGTCGGAAAGGTCAAGTACACCGGCCTGGTGGAAGTGCCCATGGGTATGACCCTCCGGAAAATAATCTATGAGATCGGGGGAGGCGTCAAGGACGGCAAGGCATTCAAGGCCGTTCAGACCGGCGGTCCATCGGGGGGGTGCATCCCGGACGCGCATCTGGATGCCCGGGTGGACTTTGACGAGCTTGCCAGGCTAGGCTCAATGATGGGCTCCGGCGGCATGATTGTAATGGACGAAGACACCTGCATGGTAAACGTGGCCAGGTACTTCTTAAGCTTTCTGAAAGAGGAATCATGCGGGAAATGCACTCCCTGCCGGGAGGGCCTTGCCCAGATGTTTCATATTATGGAGCTCATAACCCACGGGGAAGGGGAACCGGGAGATATCGTGAAGCTGGAGGGACTGGCCTGGCTGCTCTCAGAGGCTTCGCTCTGCGCCCTGGGTAAAACCGCCGCGAATCCAATCCTCTCCACTATCCGCTACTTCCGGGACGAGTACGAGGCTCATATCCTGGAGAAACGCTGTCCGGCCAAAGAGTGCAGGGGGCTCTTCAGCTACGAGATCGATTCGGAGGCCTGTACGGGCTGCGGCATCTGCCGGAAGAAATGTCCGGTCGAGGCTATTACGGGCGAGAGGCGCGAGCCGCACCTCATTAACCAGGAGATGTGCACGAAGTGCGGCATCTGCCTGGAAAAGTGCCCGTTTACGGCTATCTTGAAAGTTTGAGGGGGTAAGTTGAGGCGGTGGTCGCCGCCGGCGTTTATTGCTATCTTTTATTATGAAGGAGGCAGGTTAGTGCCTAAAGTTACCATAGACGGGGTCGAGGTTGCTGTCGTTGCCGATGCCACCATTTTGAGCGCCGCCAGGAAAGCCGGAATCTGGATTCCGGCCCTCTGCTATCACCCGGCGCTTTCCAACCAGGCTTCCTGCCGGCTGTGCCTGGTGGAGCTGGACCCGGAGGGCAGGAAACGGCTGGTGACGGCCTGTAACTATCCGGTGCGCCGGGACCTCTACATCAGTGTAACGAGCGAGAGGGCGCAGAAGGCGCGCCGCGGCGTTATGGAGCTTCTTCTAGCCCGGGCGCCGGAATCGGAAGAGCTGAAAGTTCTGGCGGCCAGGATGGGGATCCGGGGAACGCCCTATCCGAATGTCACGGAGAGCCAGCGCAACTGCGTTCTGTGCGGATTGTGCATCAGTGTCTGCGAGGAAGTTATCGGCTGCTCGGCCATCGGTTTTGCGGGCCGGGGGGTGGACCGCGTAGTGGCTACTCCCTTCCGGCTGGCTTCTGAGGACTGCATCGCCTGCGGGGCCTGCGCGGCCGTGTGCCCGGTCGGCACGATCCAGGTCAGGATTCATGAAGATACCGGCGAGGCGGAGATCTCCCCCTTCAAATCCAGGACCAGGCTGCTCGTCTGTAGGGAGTGTGGGGCCCACCTGGTAACGGGACCGGTGGACAGGGATACGCTGGCCAGGGTTAAAATAGATTGGAAGGAGTTCCGGGAGCGGGCCGAGCTCTGCCCTGAATGCCGGCGGAAAAAATCAGCCGCTGCATTGGGACTGGTGGCCGCAAAGAGCTCAGGGG
>CAZERV010000011.1:25837-41970 GCA_964514815.1 uncultured Spirochaetaceae bacterium
GGGGCGGTTTCTATGATCAATAAATAATTCAAAGGAGTTTTAAAATGTCGAAAATAATTGCAACTGCGGCGATCAGGGGAGCTCACAGCCTGGTTAAGCGGGCGGAAGAATCTCTGCAGAAGGCTATTAAGGCCAAAGGCAAGGATCACCCGGCGGCTTACCCGAGTACCGCCTATTATCTGCCCATTATCCTCCTTTTCCTGGGGCAAAAAGTGGAAAAGCTGGGAGACCTTGAATACTCCCTGCAGGAGGCCAGGAAGCTTCTGCAGGACATCCCTTCGGATGAGTTATGGCTTCCCTACCTGGGCGCTACCCTCGATGCCGGGGTTGCCACCCTGCTGGCCGAAGAGACAATTGAGGTCTTAAAATATATTGACGGAAGCAACCCGGTAAACGGCATCTGGCTCGGCTTTACCAGCGACAACATCTTAAGGCTCCAGGGAATCAAGCTCGTCGACGGCAGGATGCCCGGATTTGTGGCTATTGCCGGCTGTACCCAGAAAAACGAGGATGCCGTGAAACTGGTCCGCGGTTTTCAGGAAAGAAACATCCTGGTATTCATGGCCGGGAACAGCAAAGGCAGGACGATCGCGGAACAGCTGGCCGAAGAGGGAATCGAGATGAACTGGGACACCTTCCTGGTTCCCTACGGAAAAGAGATTACCGCGGCGGTCCATGCCCTTAATTTTGCCGCCCGGTCGGCCATGACCTTCGGCGGCATCGAGCCCGGAGACTTCAAGGCGGCCCGGGATATCCTGCTCTATAACAAAGACCGGGTCCACGCCTTCGTGATGGCCCTGGGCGCGGATAATGGGGTCCCGGAAGACCAGCTCATTATCGACGAGAAGTATGCTACCGCAGCGGGGGCCATCAATTTCGGCTTCCCCGTCATCTCGGATGTCAATCTTCCCCAGATTCTTCCCACCGGCATCTGCACCTACGAACACGTCCTCTCCGGCATCAAGCTGGATGAGATAATCAGCCGGGCCATCGAGCTGCGCGGCCTGACCATCAAGCTCGAAGAAATCCCCATTCCCGTTCCCTACGGGGCAGGATTCGAGGGCGAGAGAGTCAGGGCGGAAAACATGTATGTCCAGTTCGGGGGGAAATACTCCGACGCCTTCGAGCTATTAAGGATGAAACCCATGGACCAGGTGGAAGACGGCAAGATCGAGGTGATCGGACCGGAAGTAGAAGATATGGAAGAAGGGGGAGCGTATCCCCTCGGTACGATCGTTGAAGTGGCCGGGCGCAATTTTCAGGAAGATTTCGAGTCTGTGCTGGAGAGAAGAATTCACGAGTACGTCTCCTGCGCCAATGGAATTTTCCACATGGGACAGCGGGCCATCGTCTGGGCCAGGATTAGCAAAGAGGCCCAGGCAAAAGGTTTCAAGATAAAGCATTTCGGGGAGATAATTCTGGCCAAGATGCATGAAGATTTTAACAAGATCGTGGACCGGGTCCAGGTAAAGATATACACGGACAAGGACAAGGTGGCCGAGTTGATTGAAGGCGCTCGATCGGTCTACCACGAGAGGGACGATAAGATAGGCGGGATGACCGATGAGGACGTCGAGGAATACTACTCCTGCACTCTCTGCCAGTCCTACGCTCCCAACCATGTCTGCATCGTGACCCCCCAGCGGCTCGGCCTGTGCGGGGCCTATACCTGGCTCGACTGCAAGGCCTCCTACCAGATCGATGAGCACGGACCCAACGAGCCGGTCAAGAAGGGTGAGTGCCTGGACCCGGTGCGGGGCCAGTGGCAAAATATCAACGATTACATCGAAGTGAAGTCGAACGGGAATTTAAAGAAGTTCAACGCCTATTCGATCCTGGAAGAGCCCATGACCTCCTGCGGCTGTTTCGAATGCATTACCGCTATTGTTCCCGAAGCCAACGGGGTCATGATCGTAGACCGGGATTTCCTGGGCATGACTCCCTGCGGGATGACCTTTTCCACCCTGGCCGGCCAGATCGGGGGTGGAATCCAGACCCCGGGATTCGTCGGTATCGGCAAGGTCTATATCAGCAGCCCGAAATTTATCTCTGCCGAGGGCGCTCATAAAAGGATTGTCTGGATGACGAAGCAGCTCAAGGACGAGGTTGAAGAAAGGCTCAAAACACAGCTTGAAAAAATAGGCATGCCGGAGCTGTTTGATAAGATCGCTACCGAGGAGGATGCCGAAGAGCCGGATAAGCTTTTGGAGCATCTTCAGAAAGTCGGACATCCGGCCCTGGAAATGGAGGAGATGTTTTAATGAGAAGCCCGGGTGAGTCTCAATTATAAAATGGATAATAGCTTTGAAAAGGAGAAATAAATGGCTTTAACGGGTATGCAGATCTATAAGAACCTGCCCAGAACAAACTGCAAGGACTGCGGCTTTCCGACCTGTATGGCTTTTGCCATGCAGGTGGCTGCCAAGCAGAAGGCATTGACCGATTGTCCTCATCTTTCTGAAGAGGCCAGGGCGTCTCTCTCCGAGGCCTCGGCCCCGCCGATGAAGCTGGTAAAGATAGGAGGGGACGGTAAGACTTTCGAATTCGGCCAGGAAACGGTCATGTTCAGGCATGAGGAAAAATTCCACCGTCCCACCGGAATTGCGGTCCGCATTCCATCCTCACTTTCCGACGAAGAAGCGGCGGCCAGGGTGGATAAAATAAACAGGAGCGTCTTTGAAAGGGTGGGAGCCAAAATAAAGGTTGCCTTCTCCGCGGTAGAGATCGATGAGGGAGCGGATCCGGCCGGCAGGGCGAAATTGGTTGCCGATAAGAGCGAGCTGCCAATCATCCTCATCGGCTCAAGCCCCGATAAGATGAAAGCGGCCGCCTACGCCGTAAAAGCGGTAAAGCCCCTTATTTACCGGGCAAATGCAGCCAACCTCGATGATTTCGCCGGCATTGCAGCCGGGGCCAAATTGCCCCTGGCAGTGGAAGGCGCGAACCTGGAGGAGCTGGCCGACCTGACTCAAAAGGCGAAAGAAAAGGGCGTGGAAGAGATCGTGCTTTCCTTTAGCGGCAAAGACCTGGGGGAAACCATCAGGTCTTTGACAATTGCCAGGCGAGCCGCCTTGAAGAAGCGCTTCGGAGCTTTCGGTTATCCGGCCATGGTCGAAGTCGAGGCCGATTCCTCCGAGTCGGAGACCGTCCTGGCCGGCATATTCGCCGCCAAGTACGCCGGAATCGTGCTCATTAACGGAGTTGAGCCCTGGGAAGTGCTGCCCATCATGGTAACGGTCCAGGACGTTTATACAGACCCGCAGGTCCCGAACACGGTGGAAGCGAAACTGTACGAGATCGGCAGCCCGGATGAGAACTCTCCGGTATTGTTTACCACCAACTTTTCCCTCACGTACTTCAGCGTGGCCGGCGAGGTGGAAAGAAGCAAGGTCCCGGCCTATATCAGCGTGGTTGAAACCGAGGGGCTGGGCGTCCTTAATGCCTATGCGGGCGACAAGATCTCGGCCGAAAAAGTGGTAAAGACGCTGCAGGCGCAGAAAGCAGCCGGGAAGGTCAAGCACCGCAAGCTGATCATCCCGGGACTCCTGCCTATTTTCCGGGCGGAAATAGAGGACACTTCGGAGTGGAAGGAAGTAATCATCGGACCGGAGTCGGCCATGAAGATCCCGGCCTTTCTGACCAAGAACTGGAAATAATCGATGCCGGATTGTAATGTAACCTTCTACCCCCAGAATAAAACGGTTAAAGCGGCGGAAGGGACGACTCTGCTTGAAGCAGTTTCCGGGGCCAATATAACCATAAATAATCTCTGCGGCGGGGACGGCATCTGCGGACGCTGCAAGATGATAGTCAGGAAGGGAAAGGTTCACGGGCAGGTATCTCCCAAGCTTACCAGGGAGGAGATCCAGAGAGGTTTTGTCCTGGCCTGCCAGACCCTGGTCAGGAGTGACCTGGTTATCGATATCCCTGAAGAGACCTGGGCTAAAGAGAAAATAATCGCAGATGAGGATGCCGACCGTTTCAGGGATTTCAAGCCGGAATTGACCTATAAGAAAGAATATAGCCCTTCTCCGCTGGTGACAAAAGTCTACCTCGAGCTCCTGAATCCCAGTCTGGCCAACAATGTGGCGGATCAGCAGAGAGTGAGCGAGGCGATAGCGAAAAAGCTGCAGATAGGCCCGGCCCAGATGGGGCTCAAAATCATCAAGACTCTTCCTGAGATCCTCAGGAAAAACGATTACCGGATCACGGCCACGGTAGGCCTGCGCAAGCATCTTGCCGAGATCATGAATATTGAAGGGGGCAATACCGAAGACAGGAATTACATGGTAGTCGTGGATATGGGAACCACCACCATCGTCGCCCACCTGGTGAACGCCAATACCATTAAGACGATCGATGCCAAGGCCTGTTTCAATTCCCAGGGGATTTACGGGAGGGAAGTGACCGGCCGCATGATCTCTGCCGAGAAAAAAGGGACCGGCGAGCTGCAGAAGCTCCTGATCGAAGATATAAATAAACTCATCCTGGGTCTTGCCAATGACAATAAGATAAGCTTAAAAGATATCACCGCGGTCGTCTGCGCCGGCAACACCGCCATGAGCCACTTCCTGCTGGGCCTTCCGACCGAGAATATAAGACGCACTCCTTACATCCCCAGCTCGGTCGAGCCCCCTCCGCTCCGGGCCGTCGAGGTGGGTATAGAGATAAATCCGAGAGGCCTGCTCTATTCTCTGCCCGGCATAAGCGGCTGGGTGGGCAGTGACATAACCGCGGGAATCCTGGCCACGGAGATGCATGAAAAGGAAGAGCTTTCCCTTCTTCTCGATATCGGCACGAACGGGGAGATCGTGATCGGAAACAAGGAATGGCTGGTTTCCTGTTCGGCCTCCGCCGGCCCGGCCTTCGAAGGCGCCAATGAAGAATGCGGCATGAGGGCGGAAAAGGGAGCGGTAGAAAAAGTTTACGCACGAGACGGCCGGATATTGTACGACACGATCGGGAACGCCCCTCCAAGCGGTATCTGCGGCTCAGGGATAATCGACCTGGTCAGCGTTCTCCTTAACGAGGGCATTATAGACCGGTCCGGTAAATTTATCGATTCCGGTTCCGGGGAGGTGATAAATTTTAACGAAGTAAAAAGGTTTATTCTAGTCGACGGGAATGAAAGCCAGAACAGGAAAACGATCTATATCACCGAATCGGACATCGAGAACATCATTACCGCCAAGGCGGCGATTTTCGCAGCCTTGAAGATTCTTATGATGCGGCTCGAGCTGTCGTTCTCAGATATCAGGCACTTTTACATCGCCGGGGCGTTCGGCAATTATATAGATATCGAAAACGCCGTTAATATCGGTCTTATTCCCGACATACCCCGGGAAAGGATAGAGTTTGTCGGCAATACTTCCATTGAGGGGGCAAAAATAGTCGCTTTTTATAAAGAGGCATTCTATAAGATTGTAGCCATAAGAAAAAGCACCACTTACTATGATTTAATGGGTGCTGATGATTATATAGAAGAGTTCAGGAAGGCGCTTTTCCTTCCGCACACGGATATCGAGATCTTCCGGAGGAGATAAGCATGGCCAGGAGTATCGCGGTGGCAGGCAAAGGGGGGACGGGAAAATCCACCCTGGCTGCTCTCATCATCTTGAAACTTTGCGAGAAAGGGGAAGGGCCTGTATTGGCCATTGACGCCGATCCGGATTCTAACCTGGGCACCCTCTTAGGGATAAATACTGCCCGGTCCGTCGGTGATTTGCGGGAAGAGGTCCGGAGAAACATAAACGATTTGCCGGCCGGTATGTCGAAGGCAAGCTATGTGGAAGCGGGCCTGCACCGGATCATAGAAGAGGCGAAGGGCTTCGATCTCATTACCATGGGAAGAGGCGAGGGCTCCGGCTGCTACTGTTCCCTCAACAACATGATCCGGAAATTCTCAAGAGACCTTACCCCTTCTTATTCCTGGGTAGTGATGGACAATGAGGCAGGGCTGGAGCATATCAGCCGGCGGACGACCGATAATATCGACGCCCTGATTGTGGTCGTCAATGATAATCCGCTTTCCATCAATTCGGCCAGGAGGATCCAGGAGATCACCGAGGACCTTCGCAGCCGTTTTTCGAAAAAATACCTGGTCACCAACATGATAAAAGAGGAGCGGCTGGCGGCCGTTAAAGAGCGGCTGGCCGGACTGGAGCTGGAGCATCTCTGCGATATACCCTTCGATGCTAAACTGGAAGAGGTTATCTATAGTGATAAACCGTTACGAAACCTGGAGGATTCCCCGATTTTGGATTCCATAGATTTTATTGTTCAACAAATAGGAGGCATGAATGGAAATTCCTGATATAAAGGAGAAATGGACATCCCGGATAAATGAGGTAACAGTTGGGGCGACAAAGGAGCAGGGAGGCTCGAGGGCAAAAATTGTAACGGTCGGCGGGCAGACGACCCTGACTTCTCTGACCTTCGAGGGAGAGATACCCCATAAACCGGTTATCGCCGGATATGTGGCCGATACGGTTCCAGGCTGGCCCGATGTTTTAAAAAATGCCATTGGAGGCGAAATCAACTCCCCGGTGGAGTGGGCGCAAAAATGTGTTGCAGAATTCGGAGTCGAGATGATCAGCCTGAAAATGATCGGGGCCGACCCATCCGGTAACGACGCCTCTCCGGGAGACTGTGCCAGGGTCGTTCAAGATGTTCTCAAGGCCGTGGATGTTCCTTTGATAATATGGGGATGCGGTGAGGATGAGAAGGACAACCTGGTGCTTCCCGAATGCTCCCAGGCGGCCCTGGGTGAAAATTGCCTGATCGGTTCCGCCAAAGAAACCAACTACAAGACAATTTCGGCCATCTGCAAGGCGGATAAGCAAAGGATCATTTCCGAGGCGCCTGTAGATATCAATATCGGGAAACAGGTGAATATCCTGCTCCAGGATGACGGCTTCGATTTGAAGAGCGTGGTGATGTTCCAGACTACCGCGGCCCTGGGTTACGGTTTCGACTACGTATATACGATCCTGGAAAGGGCCAGGATCGCCGGTCTCAAGGGAGATAAACTGATGGCCTCGCCCCAGCTCTGCGATGTAGGCGGGGAAGTCTGGAGGATCAAAGAGGCCGTGGTGGATGAGGATATACTTCCCGGGTGGGGGAAGCTGGAAAAGCGGGGACCCATGTGGGAGGCGGTCTGCGCCGCGGTCTACCTGCAGGCCGGGGCCGATATTCTGGTCATGGCCCATCCTGAGGCAATAAAAGAAGTCCGGACAACAATCGCCAAATTGTATTAAAAAGGAGGCAACCCATGATTTTAATCGGGGAAAGGGTAAATGCGGGTTTCAAGGACATAAAAAACGCCATCATCAATAAGGACGGCGATGTCATAAAGGAATGGGCCAGAAAACAGGCCGATGCCGGGGCCGATTACATCGATGTTAACCTCGGCACCGCTTCCAACAAGCCCGAAGACCTTTGCTGGATGATCGAGCAGGTACAGGAAGAAGTGGCCCTGCCTATTTCCATAGACAATAACAAGGCGTTGATGCTGAAGGAAGCGGTCCCGGTTTGCAAGAAACCGCCCCTGGTAAACTCGATCACTGCGGATGAGAAAAAGATGAATGAGCTTCTGCCGATCATCGCTGAGCACAACGCTTCCGTGATCGGCCTATGCATGGATGAAACAGGCAGCCCCAAGAATGCTGACAAGCGGGTCGAAAACGCGGGCAAGATTTTTGCCGGGATAATGGAATACGGAATGACGCCGGAACAGCTTTTCCTGGATCCCATTGTCATGCCCTTGAAATTCATGCAGGAGCAGTCTAAAGAAATCTTGAAGGCCGCCAATCAGTTCCAGTTGTTCTCTGATCCTCCCTGCCATATAGTGTGCGGATTGAGCAACATCTCGAACGGGACGATTCATAAGAAATTGATAAACAGGATTTTCGCCGCCATGCTGATCGGGAACGGTCTCGATGCCGTGATTCTGAGTGTGCTGGATGAGGAGCTGGTAAATACGATTCTCACCGCAGAGTTGATAATGAATAAAGCGATCTACGCGGATTCCTACCTGGAGGCGTTTCGAAAATAAGAGATTTTATCGATAATCGAATTGATATTCACATGATCTTTGATCAACTGCTTAACCCTGGCTATTTTTTCTTTATCCTGCGGTCTTATCTTGATTATAAGCCTGGTTATATTCTGGGCCGTTGAAAAGGTATCGTCATTTACCATGATGATGGGGATGTCGGTCCCTTCCACCAGTCGTAAAATCGACTTGTTCGGCCGGACTCCGCAGGTCAAAATGATTCCCTTTACGCCGTAATCCGCCGATGTTCCGGGGACGCTGCAGGCCAGGGCAGTGAGAATCAGGTCCTCCCTGTTGCCCGGGGTAATGAGAAGCACATCTCCCTTGAAATAATCGAGCGCGGTGTGCGGCGGCATGGCTCCGACGATTATCTTGACCACGCTTTGATCGAGGCCTGCCTCTCCGCTTATCAGCTCGCCCTTAATATCCTCCATGAGCTGTCTTATGGTCGGGTTTGCCAGAACCGGGCAAAAGGGTATTATGCCAAAAACTTCAATGCCTTTTTTCTGAAAGCCGAGCCTGGCAAACCTGGAGATCTTTTCGGTTTTTTCCGGGCTGACCTTGTTTATGATCACTCCCAGCAAGTCTACCCCGTAGCTGTCAAAAACGGCCTTATTCAGCATCACCTCATCTATGGGGCGGCCGATCCCGCCGCAGGTTACGATAATTACCTGGGCGCCCAATAGCTTAGCGACCGCGGCATTGGACAAATCGAGGACCGAGCCCACCCCGGCATGACCGGTGCCTTCGATCAGCATAAAGTCCTTGCCTTTGCCGGCCCGCTGGTAAGCCGCGAGGATTTTGTCCTGCAGAGTCTTCACATCGCCGTGAAGTATGAAATCTTCCGTAAAACCCCGCGGCACGGCGATCGGGCTCATATCGTTCAACTCGCAGCCGATATGAAAGACCTCGTTCATCAGGCTGGCATCTTTGTCGATCTTATGCTCACCGATCAATTTCACCTGCTGTCCTACCGGCTTGATGTAGCCTACTTTTGGAAAAAGCTCGCGGACCGCCTCGAGCAGGCCTAAAGCGGCGGTCGTCTTCCCGTCGTTCTGCCGGGTGGCCGCCACATAGACTTTCAGCACTCAGAACAGCCCCTTGACCTTTCCGGTGTTCACGTCGATGTCGATATTTCTGAAGGCCGGATCGGAAGCCGTGCCCGGCATGAGCTTGATAGCCCCCGCCACCGGCACCGCGAAGCCGGCCCCGCCGTATACCAGGATGTCCCGGATAGGCAGGGTCCAGCCCTTCGGCCTGCCTTTGATAGCCGGATCATGGGATAGACTGAGATGGGTCTTCACCATGCAGGTCCCCAATTTGCTTAAGGTCGGATCGGATTCGATATACTCCAGTTTCTTTTGGGCATCCGGTGTGTATAGGACCCCGTCCCCACCGTAGACTTCGGTGGCGATTCTCAAGATCCGGTCTCCCAGGGGAGTGTCATCCTCATAGAGAAATCTGAAGCTGGGTTTTGTCTCGCAGGCCTCGACCACGGTTTCCGCCAGCTCCGTGGCGCCTTCTCCGCCCAGTTCCCAGTGCTTACTGATGGCCACCCTGGCTCCCGCCGCTTCGGCGGCCTTTCCGATCATTTTAACCTCATCTTCGGTGTCCGTGTAGAAGTGATTGATGCAGACTACAGGAGAGATCCCGCTCTTTTTCACGGTCTCGATATGGGCCAGGAGGTTGTCGATCCCTTTCTCGACCAGGGCGGTATTCTTTTCCGTGTAGGCCTTATCCAGGGGATGGCCGGGAGCTACTTTGGGGCCTCCACCGTGCATCTTCAGGGCCCGGACCGTACAAACAATAACCGAGCAGTTCGGAATGAGCCCACTGAACCGGCATTTCAGGTTCCAGAACTTCTCGAACCCGATATCAGCCCCGAAGCCGCTCTCCGTGACATGGTAATCCGCCAGTTTCAGTCCCAGGCGGTCGGCTATAATCGAGGACTGGCCGATGGCTATATTGGCGAACGGACCGGCATGGACCAGCACCGGCTGGCCTTCCACGGTCTGCATGAGATTTGGGTTGATGGCTTTACCCATAATGGCCGTCATGGCCCCGTCCACTTCCAGGTCTCCGGTGGTGACCGGCTTTCCCGCCTTATCATAGGCCACCACGATCTTTCCCATCCGCTCCCTCATATCGGCCAGGTCCCTGGCTACGGCCAGGATGGCCATGATCTCGGAAGACACGGTGATCTGGAAGCCGCTTTTCATCATGAAGCCGTCCATTTTCCCGCCTATTCCGATAGTGATTTCTCTCAGGGCGTGGGCGGCCAGGTCAATCGACCAGAGCATGGCCACGTTTCGCGGGTCGATATTCAAGCGCTTGAGATTCTTCTTTGCCAGCACGGCGTCCGAATAATTAAACTCGTGTTGCAGCCGGCTGGTCACGGCCACCATGGCCAGGTTGTGGGAGTTGGTGATCGCGTCGATATCACCGGTCAGACCCAGGCTGAAATCGGTCAGAGGGATGCATTGGGCCAGCCCGCCCCCGGCCGCGGAGCCCTTGATATTAAAGGTGGGTCCTCCGGACGGCTGCCTGATGGCCCCCATAACATTCTTGCCGATCTTTCCCAGCCCCTCTACGAGGCCCATTGCGGTAGTGGTTTTTCCCTCCCCAAGGGGAGTGGGCGTGATGGCCGTTACTTCAATATATTTTCCGTTTGGCTTATCCTTGAACCGCTTCAGGATGCTCATATAGTCGAGTTTCCCGACATAATGGCCGTAAGGGAACAACTCCATCTTATCGAGCTTCAACTCTTCTGCTAGCTGGTAAACGGTCTTCATGTGTTCCTGGGCCGCTTCCGCTATTTCCCAATCCTTCATCCTGGTTGGGTCAAGTTTCTGCATACGGTCCTCCTTTAAGTTTTGTTGCTTTAAGTTTTGTTGTTTTTATTTGTTATTTTTACAAGAGTGGGTCAGGTTGCCGGATGTGTCAAGTAAATTTTCAGGCTTTTTGACTTAACTGCGCTTTTGTATTAAGGTATTCTTTCCGAAAAGATATCCGGGTTCAGGAGTATTGAATGGAAAGGACGCTGGTCATCATCAAGCCCAATGCCGTGCAGCGGGAAATCGTCGGGGAGATTATTTCCAGGTTCGAAAGGCGCGGGTTTAAGATCGTAGCCGTGAAGATGATTCTGATCGCTAGAAAAATTGCGGAAAAGCACTACCGGGAACACCTTGGCAAAGATTTTTACGAGAGTGTCATCCGTATAATTTCTTCCGGTCCCTCCGTGGTAATGATTCTTGAGGGAGAGAAGGCGGTTAAGATGGTGAGAACGATGTGCGGCGCCACGGACCCGGGCCAGGCTTTACCGGGCACCGTAAGAGGAGATTACGGAATGAGGATAGGCCAGAACATAATTCACGCCTCGGATTCTGCGGAGGCTTCCGGGCGTGAGATAAGAATCTTCTTTAAAGATGATGAAATTGTGGAATACAGACTCGCATCGGAACCGTGGGTCTAAGTGCATGCTCTCAGTATCGGCGGTAAGCAAGAGCTTCGGCGGCATCAAGGCCCTTAATGGCGTTGATATGACCGTGGAAGAGGGCCGGATTCACGGCATCATCGGCCCGAACGGCTCCGGAAAGACAACCATGTTTAATTGCATTACCGGTTTATTAAAGCCGACCTCGGGCAGCATTTTTCTAGATTCCGAAGATATCACGGACCTTAAGCCGGATATCATTGCCAATAGAGGCATTCGCCGGACCTTCCAGGGGGGGAAGCTGGTTCCCGGGATGACGGTGCTTAAGAACGTGATGAGTGGAATATATGATTTTAATCTTAAAGATGTGGGGGATACGTTTTTCCGGCTGCCCTTCAAGGCTTCTGCCAGGGAGGATGAGATAAGAGGCCGGGCCTTCGACGTCCTGAAATTGATCGGCCTGGAAAAGTCGGCCGATCAATGGGCCGGCGACCTGGTCTGGGCGGAACGACAGTTTGTGCAGATTGCCAGGGCTTTCATTTCCAGGCCGAAGCTCCTCTTATTGGACGAGCCCGCTTCGGGAATGGGAATGAAAGAAACGGAGAAAGTAGAAGAGATAATCCTGAAGATCCGCGCTATGGGTATAACCGTGGTGGTGGTGAGCCACGATGTCAAGATGCTCATGAATCTTTCGGAATGGGTCACCGTGCTGAACTTCGGGCGGAAGATAGCAGAGGGGATTCCCGAGAAAATACAGCAGAACCCGAACGTGCTGGAGGCCTATCTTGGCACAGAGTGAGAATAAGACCATCTTGAGAGTCGAGAATCTCTCCGTCTCTTACGGGCACGTTAAAGCTCTTAAAGGGGCGAGCCTTGAGGTGCATGAGGGCGAGATCGTGGTGCTCATTGGCGCTAACGGCGCAGGAAAGACCACGATTTTGGAGACCGTGCTGGGCATTAACCGGACCGACAGAGGCGACATCGTTTTTAGGGGAAAATCGATCGCCAACCGGCCGGCCGATGTAAATGTCCGCTTCGGGCTCTTCCTGGTCCCGGAAGGGCGGGGGATTTTTCCCTCCATGACCGTTACGGATAACCTGCTGCTGGGCGCTCACCATAACCTGCGCGATGCTGATAAGAAGTTGAAGAGGGTCTTCGATTCTTTCCCTATTTTGGGAGAAAGGAAAGACCAGGTGGCGGGCACCCTGAGCGGCGGCGAGAGGCAGATGCTGGCCATCGGCAGGGCCTTGATGTCTTCCCCCAGGTTGATAATGGTCGATGAGCCTTCGCTCGGATTGGCGCCGATCATCGTTAAGGAGATTTTCGAAATCCTGGTCAACCTGAACAGGGAGGGTTACTCCATATTGTTGTCCGAACAGAATGCTTATAAGGCTTTGAAATGCGCCGACCGCGGCTATGTGCTGGAAACGGGGAATATCGTCTTAGAGGGGACTGCGGAAGAGCTGTTGAACGATCCGGGAGTGCGGGAAGCTTATTTGGGAGCTTAGCGATTTGGGAGTGTAATGCATGGAAGTTTTTATCGCCCAGGTGATAAACGGGCTGTCTCTAGGCAGTATTTACGTTCTGCTGGTCACGGGTTTCAACCTGCTCCTTCTGGTGGCCCTGATAATTCACTTCTCCTTTCCGCAGGTCGTGGTCCTTTCCATGTATATCTCCTGGTCGGTCCTTCAGTTGACCGGCAATAACCTGGTCTTAGGTGTCCTGGCGGCGATCGGCTCATCCATCCTGCTCAATATCGCTTTAGCCCCGATCTTTCAACACGTGATGCGCAAGCGCGGCCAGGTGGACATCAATGTCACCATGGTTCTGTCCCTGGGTATCGGAATGATCATTACGGACCTCCTGTCCCATGAGTTCAACGAGGGATTTCCGGTCGCCTTTCCCGAAGAGATGACCGGCCGGGGAGCCTTACTCCGGGTCGGGCTGATAAGCGTTTCCAGGGGACAGGTATATTCACTACTGGTCGGAATTATTGCGGTAGCAGCCTTTTTCTGGCTCCTGTATAGGACAAGGGCCGGCCGGGCCTTCAGGGCAATAGCGGAAGACCCGGCGGGTGCCCGGCTGGTAGGCATTCCCATTTTAAGGACCGGGATCTACAGCTATGCCCTGACCGGCCTCCTGGGCGGCATAACCGCCGTACTTTTATCCGTTCTGCTGGGCTCGGCCTCTCCGGCCCTGGGGGAAGCGGTGGCCCTGAAAGTTCTGGCCGTATCCATTATCGCCGGTCTGGGAAACCTGAAGGGCGGACTCATAATCGGGCTCCTTTTGGGCATTCTCGAGGCTCTCACCCAGGGCTATATAGCAGGGTCGTGGTCCAATGCGATCGCTTTTGCGCTCATGCTGGTGGTCATCCTCGTTAAGCCGCGGGGAGTGTTCGGCATGAAGCTTTAAGGAGAAGGAAACTTGTCGTTAGCGTTTTATTATTTTCTGGCCGTAACCGCCATCTATATCTTGATGAGCTGGGCCCTGTACCTGCCGTACCGGGTCGGACAACTCCATTTTATGAGTATAGCCAACATGGCGATTGCCGGCTACTTCGGCGCTTATGCGGCCAAGATCTGGTACTGGCCCTTTGCCGCGGTGTTTGTGGCCGCGATCCTGATCGGGGCGCTGACCGCGTTCATTACTTCGCTGGCTATCGGCGATGCCCCCTGTTTTGCCGTGGTCATTGTCGGCTTTACCTATATCTTTATCAGCAAAACGGTGATTGAAAACTGGGACGCCCTGGGCGGCACGGTAGGGTTCTTCAGCATCCCGGATATCGACGGCCTCTTATGGATCGCCTATATCTTCGTGGCTGCTGTCGGGTTTCTCATCTACCGGTTTGACCATTCCCGCCTGGGCAGGGCCGCTTCTGCAATCTTTGTCGACAAAGACCTGGCCGTTTCTTTCGGCGTGAATGTAAAGAAGCTGGGCATGCTTTTACAGACCGTGAGCGGGGCTATCGGAGGCGCCTGCGGCCTCTTCTATGCGTTTTTCATGAACAGCCTGTTTCCTGAGTTCTTTACTTTTCACATGATCGGCACCTGCATGACCATGCTCTTTGTCGGCGGCTTTGCCACCATGTGGGGGGTCCTGCTCTCGGCGCCTCTGCTGTGGGGCATTCCTCTCCTCTTTCCCCCTGCCATCGCCTCCTGGCGGATAGTCATTTACGGGGTGCTTTTGATCATCGTTCTGGTCTTAAGACCGGAAGGCATTATAACCAGGCAGTTCGTGCATAAAATTGAAATTAAATTATCGAAAATGATAAAACGGTAAATATTACGTAATTAGAATACGCAATAAATAATAAACATCAGGAGGAAAGATGAAAAACAAGCTTTTAGTGGCCACCGTGATTTTACTGCTGGTCTTTGTCTCATTCTCAGGGGCAAAAGGGCAGCAGGAGGGAAAAGAGGTTGCCGTGGAAGAATGGGAAATTCCCTTCCTTAACAGCATCACCGGACCCATTGCTTCTATAGGTGAATACCTGTCCTGGAGCGCCGACCGGGCGGCTGAAGAGATCAATGCCGCCGGAGGAATCGCCGGCAAACCGGTGAAAATTCTTCACCTGGATACCGGGGTCAGCCCGGAGAAGGCAACCGTGGAAATGGCGAAGATAGCGGATACCGCGCTCGTGGCCATGGGGCCGGTCCCGGAAGCATGCATCCTGGCCGCCATGCCTATCGCGGTAAAGAGCCGGATGATGTCCATGACTTCGACGACTTCCTATGAATATGCGGAGCAGTTCTTCCCGTGGTCGATTTCCTGGTTCCCGCCCACGGAGCAGAGACTTTCCCTGATCACCACCGCCTGGGCAAAGAAAAACCCGGAGATGAAGACCGTGGTCCAATTTATCGAAAAATGGGCCACCTGGCCGATAATGGGCAATGCCCATATAGTCGGCCTGGAAAGAGCCGGGGTCGAGGTAACGGAAGTGGAAGTGCCCACGGATGCGGTGACTTTCGGACCCCTGGTGGTCAGGGCCCTGGCTCAAAAACCGGACGGCCTGGTATTGACCTGTAATTCGGAAAAGGCGGCCAGGATCATCATCGAGCTGAAGAAATTGGGCTGGCAGGACATGTCCAATATTCTGGTATTTTCCAGCGCCGATGATGCGCCTCTCTATACGACCGGCGGCAAAAACCTCGAAGGAGTGATGATCTATAATTATCTCGATCCTGAAAGCAGCACCCCCCGCTGGCTGGCCTTCGTGGAGGCATACAAGGCGGACCACAACGGCATGGAACCAACCGGGCTGGCGACTCATTACTATGACTCGGTATACATGATCAAGGAAGCCATAGAAAAATCCGGAGTCACCGGTAACCCGAAAAAGCTCAAAGAAGAGCGGTCTAAAATCAGGGATTACGCCTATAATGTCAAGGGCTTTGAGGGAATAATGTATAAATGGGATATGAAGGACGGGGTGCCCACCAATAAGCCCATCTTCCTGTTCCGCATTGAGGGCGGAAAGAAAATCCTGGTCGACTCCGTGCTCCCCGATTTCTAATCTTTACTGCTGCGGTTTTACTGCTGCAGTTGTGCCGGTTCAGGCAGATCGCCCGGAAAAAGAAGGCGCTCCCCAAGGGGCGCCTTCAATACTGACATCATTTACCGCGATCAGATCGGCATTTGCCTTTAAAA